>JANNZB010000137.1:0-26329 GCA_031410395.1 Novosphingobium sp. | reverse complement strand
TGGCGATTGTGGCGGGCCGCGTGCCCTGTGAGGCATCGGGGGGGGTAAGGCTCGATGCGATCTCCGCAATTGCTGCCAGCGGTGTAGATTACGTCTCGGTGGGGAGGTTGACGCAAAGCGCACCCGCGGCGGATGTTGGGCTGGATTTTGCGCTACTTTAGAACAATTTGGCGGGGCAAAGACATGCGACCAAAATCGATACTGCTTTTCGAACGTCTGTTTATCGGCAACACCTTGGTGTCGATCCTCCCCACTTTCATCGACTACAGCAAACTGCGCGCTGATGCTTTGAACCGGGGAGCCGCAGCCGCAGGACCGCTGATCGGCATCGCCACGATACTGATTATCAATACGCTGCTTTGGTATTTTATCGCGCGCCGCGGAAGCCGAGTGGCCAAATGGATATTGGTTGTAGTCTACGCGATTGGTTTCCTCACGAAGATTCCCATGTCGGGAAGGATACAGGCACTGGGAACTTTCAATTCTGCCATGAACGCGCTTTCATCGATCTTGTCGATCGCGGCGATAGTGATGCTGTTCCAGCAGGATGCCCGAATATGGCTCGCACATGGCGGCGGGCCATCACCAACGGACCCGTCGATCCTTGAATAGGCCCCTCGCCCTGTTCGCGCTCCTAAGCGTATTCGCCCTCCCCGCCCCAGCGATCGCGCAGGCTTTTCAATGCGCCGCGCCTTTGGTTCTACCGCCCCTGCCACGTGTCGAGGCCGATGGCCCGCGCAACCTCACGCCGGCTAGCGCGCTTACTCTGGCGCTCAGTTGGTCGCCCGAATTCTGCCGCAGCGATCACGATCCGCGGTCAGTCCAGTGTTCGGGCAAATATGGCCGCTTCGGCTTTATTGTCCACGGGTTGTGGCCCGAGGGAAGTCGCAACAATGCGCCGCAGTGGTGCACGCCCGCCGCTCAGCCCTCGCTCGAAACCGTGCGCCGCAACCTGTGCATGAGCCCGGCGCCATATCTGATCGCGCACGAGTGGGCCAAGCACGGCGCTTGCATGGCGGCGAACCCCGATGATTATTTTCGCACGACACACCTGCTGTGGGACCGGCTGAAATGGCCGGACATCGATGTGCTGTCGCGCCGAAAGGAGCTCACCGTGGGCGATCTTCGCGCCGAACTGCTGCTCGCCAATCCTAAGCTTCGGCGCGATTCGATTGGCGTGGTGAGCAATGGTCGCGGCTGGCTGCAAGAATTGCGGCTGTGCTATTCGCGTTCGCTGCGCCCTCAGCCTTGCAACAAGCGCCAATATGGCGCGCCCGATTCGGCTCCGCTCAAGATCTGGCGCGGGATTTAGCGTCGATCCCGGAAAAACCCGCGCAGCAGTTCCGCCGCCGCTGCCTCGCCCATCCCCGAATAGACCTCTGGCTGATGCAAACACTGAACCTGATCGAACACCCGCGCGCCGTGCTCAACCGCGCCGCCCTTCGGATCGCTCGCGGCGTAATAAAGTTTGGCAATGCGGGCGTGGGCAATGGCCCCGGCGCACATGGCACACGGCTCAAGGGTCACCCACAATTCGCAGCCATCAAGCCGCTGATTTCCCAGTGCCTGAGCGGCGGCGCGAATCGCCAGAATCTCGGCATGAGCGGTCGGATCATGAGACCCGCGCGGCGCATTGTGGGCGGGAGCGATGATCTGCCCATCGCAAACCACAACGGCTCCAACCGGCACCTCACCCAAAATGGCGGCGCTTTGGGCCTCGGCCAAGGCGAGGACCATGGGTTCGGGAAGAGGCCAGCGGCTCATTCATTCGCTATGCCGTGATAACTTGACCGTTCAAGGGCTAAACGCTATGCGCGCGCCTTCGACCGGAAACGGCAACCAGAATCAAGCGAGTAAGCATCATGTCACGCATTTGCGATCTGACCGGCAAGGGCCGCCTTGTCGGCAACAACGTCAGCCACGCCAACAACAAGACCAAGCGTCTGTTCCTGCCCAACCTGCAGAACGTTACGCTGATGTCCGAATCGCTCGATCGCAGCTTCAAGTTCCGCGTTTCAACGCATGGCCTGCGCTCTGTGGAGCACAACGGCGGACTCGACAACTGGCTGCTCAAGACTTCGGACGCAAAGCTTTCGGACAATGCGGTCAAGGTAAAGCGCGAGCTGGTCAAGAAGGCCGCTGCCTGAACTTGAAGCCAGCCTGAAAGGGCTATAGCAAATCAAAGCTTAGAAGGCGCGCATGGGCAGGTCCCGTGTGCGCCTTCAAGCGTTTGGGGTTGTGTGTTCGCCGTTGCTCCCGCGCCAAGCATATCCCTGAGCTAAAGACCCTATTTTCCCAGGTCGCGCGGTGTGCGCAAATACGCGTCTTTCCTGCCCATGTGCTTCCTAAGGCAATTCACGAGCGCCGCCGTCCATACGAAAAGGGCGGCTCCGCAGAACCGCCCTTCTCAATTCATGCCGTGGCTAGACTTGGTTTTAGAAGTCGACCTTGGCTCCGACGCGGAACGCACGACCGATGAACAACGAATCCTGCCAGGCAGGGTTGAAGTTGTAGATGCCGTAAGCAGCGTTCGGGGTGTAGTCAGGCTTGCGGTTGAAGATGTTCTTCACGTCCATGTAGATCGTGAATTTGTTTCCAACCTTAGCTTCAACGTGGCCGTCCATGTAGAAGGTGGACTTCTCGTTGCAGATAACTGGATCGCCGTTGTCATAGGCAACGATCTGGCCATCAAGCGTAGATTGCGCGCAATTTCCGTAAGTGCCGCCCGAATCGGTGGCCACTTCGGAGAAGCCGCTGGTGTAGTTCGCCGTCAGCGTGAAGCTGAACACGTCATTGAAGTCCAGCGTGTTCTGCCACGTTGCACGCCACTTTGGCGCACCCGAGCACGATGTGATGTTGCACGCGCCGAGCGAGTTATCATAACGCAGAACTGTGCCATCCTCGTTGGTCTGTTCCAGACGGATCAGCATCGAAGCACTGGCCTTTGACCGCAACGAGATCGTGTTGGTCAGCGGCAAGCGAAGATCAGCAGAGAAATCGAGCCCGCGGGCCAGATACTTGTCGGCGTTCTTGTACGAACCGATGATCGTCCCGAGCAGCGGCAGCGCGCCGGGGTTCAGCGGATCGGCCACGCCCTGGGTTGAGCTGATGCCGGGAAAGCCATTGACCACGCCATTGTTCAGGTAATAGGCGCTGATGATCGCATTCGATGCCGAGGTCGGAACGATAACGTTGTTCAGCTTGATCTGATAGTAATCAGCCGTCAGCGTTATCTGGCGGGTTGGCTGAAGCACAACGCCGGCGGTGAACCCTTCAGACGTTTCTGGCTTGAGGTTCGGATTGCCCGCCGAAGTCAGGCCGTAGTTGTAACCGCCCGTGTAGTACGAAGGGTTCGAAGCGTGCGCCGCGCAGAATGCCGCGAAGGTGGGTGATGCGCAGTTGATGTTACCCGAAACGAAACCTGTCGTGGGCAGAGCGAACGATTCGCTGAAGCCTGGGATACGGAAACCACGCGAATAGGTGCCGCGGAATTTCACCTGTTCGATCGGACGGAATTCGGCCTCAAACTTGGGCGAGAACCGCGACTGGCCGCTCGAATAGTGATCGTACGAACCCAGCGCCTTGATCCGGAACGAATCGAGGATCGGGGCGGCGATTTCATAACCGACTGACCAGACGTTGCGGCTGCCATCAACGCCAACCGCGTTGATGCTGTAATAGCGCGCGGTTGGATCGACATTGTTAGGCGCGTTCGAGCTTGGGTTGTGGATTTCCTCATGACGGTACTGGCCCGAGATTGCGGCGATGAGTTTGCCGCCCG
This sequence comes from Novosphingobium sp., assembly GCA_031410395.1. GTDB lineage: Bacteria > Pseudomonadota > Alphaproteobacteria > Sphingomonadales > Sphingomonadaceae > Novosphingobium. Next base: position 22,548 of record JANNZB010000137.1, on the reverse strand, counting down.
GAAGGTCAAACATTTCCTTGCTGATCGTGGCGGTAACCTCTGCCAGCTTCGATGATGAATGGTTGAAGTTATCGGGGAATACCGACTGCTGTTGGGCGGTGGTGTTGGCGGTTGGCGTAACGAAGTTATATCCACCCGTGGCGATCGCGTTGAGCAGGCCCTTCAGATAGGTGAAGCCCCGTTGCGTGCGATCGAGCGTAACAGTCGAATAGGTGCCCTGAACGCTATAATCGAAGCCTTCAGAGAACGAACCGTTGAGTCCAACGGTTGCCCGATAGGTCTGTGTGTTCGCAATAGTCTGGCGCGGCTGGTAAGGAAGTGCGAAAAGCCGAGCCTGATTGCCCTGTGCCGCGAACGGGTTATTCGGGTTCAGCGTGCCGTTAGCGGCAGTACATCCTGTCGCGGTAACCGAATTGGTAAATGCGCCGTTTGTACCGATAGTGGCGACACCTTGCGGGCAGACATAGACTGGCAGGAAGATCGTGCTGACAGTGCGAATCTGGCCGCCATTGGCGGTCGAACCAGTGTAGCCCGACGGAGTCGAGAGGTTGTCGGTCCTGGTGTTGTAGTAGTTGAACATCAGGTATGCTTCGGCGCTATCGCTTATCTTGAACGTTGCGCGGAAGTTGGCACCCTTACGTTCGGTGGGTGAATTGTAGTAGCGGTATTGATTGTTCAAATCCTGCTGACAAACCACGGCTGGCGTGATCGTTCCTGCACGCTGCGCTGTGGTAAGGGCCACCCCTCGGAAATCGCCGCAGCCTGCTGAGTTGAGCGCCTGGTAGCCGCCTAGCGACCCAAACGCCGCGCTGTAGGGACGAACAAAAGGTGCGACCGTAGTCTGGAAGCCTGCGAAGCTGCCGTCTGCCTGAATCCCGTTGCGAACGTTGTTGTGCAAACAGCCCTGCGCTGCAGTGCCGCAAATCGTGCTCTGGTCTGAGGTGTTGAACGGCGCGTCCCGATCAGACAGCTTCAAGCCGGCAGTATTCTGATATTCGGCGTTGACGTAAACGTTGAAGCCCTGCTCGTTGAGGTCTCCATAACCAAATGTCGCGCTGACCTTTTGATCGCCCGCGTCACCGCGCTCTGAAACGCCTACCGAACCTGCGAGATGCAGACCCTTGATCTGACGCTTGACGATGACATTGACCACACCGGCGATGGCATCGGTACCATAGGTTGCCGAAGCGCCATCCTGAAGGACTTCGATGCTCTCAACAATCGAGCCCGGGATCGTGTTGATATCAACGAAGTTGCGATAGCCATCGTCTGCCAGCGGGTAAGGCGCAGTGCGCAGGCCATTGAACAAGGTCAGGGTATAGGCATCGTTAAGCCCGCGCAGCGACGGCGCACTGGCACCGGTGGCGAATCCGAATGCCGACCAGCTTGGCGGCGCAGTACCCTGATTGTTCGAAGTCAACGATTGAACTGCGTCAGCAACGCTTGAAATGCCGCGCTTGGTGATGTCGTCGGCGGTCACCGAAACGACCGGCGACGCAGTTGCTGCGGCCGGGTTGCGGATGATTGAGCCGGTCACCACGATGGCTTTGTCAGCAGGCTCTTCGGCTGGCTGAGCAGCAGGCGCGGTCTGCGCGAAAGCTGACGAACTGATCAGGGCGAGGCCGAGTGCGGCTGATGCCGAGCTGATCTTCAACGCGGTAAGAGTGTGTGTTTTCACGATGCAGTCCCTTTTCTGGCAGAAGCTTACCGGAGAAATCCGGGGCTCCCATTTGCATTTTCCACTTTAGCGGGGGGTGCCCCCTTGGACGACACCACACGGCATCATCCTAGTCCCCAAAGCGGAAAGATGGGCTTTCTTGGCGGAAAGCGGCGCTTGCGGCAAAGAGTTGGTTACGGTCGAAAACAGATTCTTGGCGTAGTGTGACTAATCTACAACAAGGTTGGCGGGCGAGAGCGGCTCGGATTCCTGCGGTGCCGCTGGGGCAATATTGCTGTTTTATTGCGTTTTTCGGACTGTGGGCGCAGCGAAATTACGAATTCTGGTCGGTTGGCGACAAAGTAGGCTGTTTCTCGAGAGATTAAGGGGCCACAAACAACAGCGGATCCAGCCGAGCGTCGCGCCACTTCAGCGCCCAATGAAGATGCGGCCCGGTGGCCCTTCCGGTCATTCCGACCCAGCCGAGAACCTGTCCTTTGCTAACCTGATCGCCTTCACGCACCGCCAGACGCGATGAGTGGAGGAAGGCGCTCGACAGGCCTGCGCCGTGATCGATAATCAGCAGATTGCCTTCGAGCGTGAACGGGGCACTGGCGGCGAGGACGACAACGCCATCGGCGGGCGCGGCAAAGGGCGTGCCTTGTGCGCCTGCGATATCGAGGCCCGAATGGTAAGCGCCGGGGGTGCCGCGAAAAATGCGCTGCGATCCGAATCGCCCGCGGATTGCGCCCTTGAGCGGCCAGGCGAAGTCTTGCCGCCAGCCGAGCGCGCCGGTTACTTGCGCGCGGGCCGCGCCGATCCGGGCAAACTCAGTTTTGCGAAGGCGGGCGTAGTCAGCATCAGGCAGGGCTGGCGGGCGAAAGGCAGCGTTGACTCGCTCAATTTGCCAGGCGCGAGCAGAAATCGCCAAGACTCGCTTCATCAGGCGCCCGTCGCTGCGCTGGGCAACGAGTTCAGCGGTGGGGCCTGCATCGCGATCAAAGGCGGCGAAAAACGTGCCGTCGCTTGCCATCGGCAGCACCTTGCCATCGAGCAGCAGCGCAATGGTCCCGGAAGGAGCCGTACCTCGCATCCAGCCGCCCTGGGTAAACTGGCCGCCAAGGGAGAAATCCGCGCCGCGCACGGTTACAGGTTGGGCCGCGCCCGGTGGCAGTGCCGGGACCGAAGACGGCGCGGCTAATATCAGGCCGAATGCAGCAAGGGCAAAACCGCGCCGCGCCATCACTCAGCTTTCGCCGAGCAGCCGCCCCGTCGCCACAGCACAGCTGGCATAGGCTTCCTGTCGCGTAACGCTCCAGTAACGCAGCGCTTCAAGCAGCACGGGTTCGCCCGTCACCGCACATTTGACATGGGTTCCCGGTGTTATCACGCGAAACCCGTTGGGTTCATAGCGCAGCACGGCGATCCGTTCGGAGGAAGACATCAGCATTGGGTGGTCTTAGCCGCTGCGACCACTCAAAGCAATTTCGGTTGATCGGCATTATCGGCGCGCCGTGGTGGTTTCGCGATTGGCGGCGCAGGGGCGCGCTGTTCGGCCGCGCCTTCGGGGACTACGCTGAGCGTGCCATCGCTGAACTTGATCGTTAGCCGGGCCTCGCCCGCACCGGTTTTGGCCGAAGTCACCGTCTGCCCTGCTGCGCCGAGCACTCGCGCATAGCCGCGCGCGAGCACATTATCAGGATTGAGCGACACCATGACACGGGCCGTTGCGGCAAGCCTCTCGCGCCCCGAGGCCAGGCCCCGCGTGAGCAGAGCAGGAGTCAGTCGGGCACTGCTCAACTGCCGGCGTGCAATGTCCAGCCGTTGCACCAACAACGGCAGCGAAAGCCGCGCGGCGTCCTGTTGCAGCGATGTTCGCGCCACCGCGATCCGTTCTGTCAGCCCGCGCCGCAAGCGTTCGCCAAGATCATCGAGCTTCTGCGCGGGGTTCGCCAGCAGCGCCTCGGGCCGGGGCAGGCGCTGCGCCCGCGCCTCCAGACGCTCGCGCCCGAGCGCCAACGGGCGAACCACCGCGCGGCGCTTTCGCAAAGCGAGGTCGGCGATCTGCCCGCGCAGCTCCTCGCGCACCGGCACTGCAAGTTCGGCGGCGGCAGTGGGGGTGGGTGCGCGCAAATCAGCGGCGAAATCGGCGAGCGTGGTATCGGTCTCATGCCCAACGGCGGAGATTACCGGAATGGTCGATTCGGCGATGGCGCGAACCACCACTTCCTCGTTGAATGACCATAGATCCTCAATCGAACCACCGCCGCGCGCGACGATGATCACATCGGGACGCGGCACAGATGACCCAAGGGCGATCCCGGAAAACCCCCGGACCGCCGCGGCAATTTGCGCCGCCGCGCCATTCCCCTGAACCAGCACCGGCCAGACAAGCACGTGGCTGGGGAACCGGTCTGCCAGACGGTGGAGAATGTCGCGGATCACCGCCCCGGTCGGCGAGGTCACCACACCGATCACTGTCGGCAGGTAAGGCAGGGCACGCTTCTTGCCCGCATCAAACAGCCCCTCCGCCTCAAGCCGCGCCTTGGTTTTCGCCAGCATCGCCAGCAGCGCGCCTTCGCCGGCGATCTCCATGCGTTCGATGACGATCTGGTAATTCGAGCGACCCGGATAGGTGGTGAGCTTGCCGGTGACGACTACCTCAATCCCGTCCTCCGGCTGAAAGGCGAGGCGGCTGACATTGCCTTTCCACATCACCGCATCGAGCCGCGCGGCGTCATCCTTGAGACTGGCATAGAGATGGCCCGAGGCCGCGCGTTTTACGCCGGAAAGTTCGCCGCGCACCCGCACGAAACCAAACTGGTCCTCCACCGCCCGCTTGAGCGCGGCGGAAATCGCGCTGACCGATAGCGGCTCGGCGTTGCCGCCCGGCGCATCCTTCGCTACCAGCCCGCCGGGCAGGTTATCATCATCAGCATCATCGAAGGGGTTAGGCGGGGGCATGAACATCCTGCTTCTGGGATCGGGCGGACGCGAACATGCGCTGGCGTGGAAGCTGGCGCAATCGGCAATCTGCGACAAATTGTTCGCCGCGCCGGGTAATCCGGGGATAGCTGAATATGGCGAGATGGTGCCGCTGTTAAGCACAGATCATGCCGCAGTGATCGCCTTTTGCCATGCGAATGCCATCGGCCTCGTGGTTATCGGTCCCGAAGCGCCGCTGGTTGATGGCTTGGCGGATTCGTTGCGAACGGAAAATATTCCGGTGTTTGGCCCCAACAAGGCCGCCGCGCAGCTCGAAGGATCCAAAGGTTTCACCAAGGATCTTTGCGCCCGGGCAAACATTCCAACCGGCGGCTATCGGCGCGCATCAAACCTTGCAGATGGCATAGCCGCGCTCACCCGATTCGGCGCGCCGGTAGTGATCAAAGCTGACGGCCTCGCGGCGGGCAAGGGCGTGACCGTCGCCATGACCATGGCAGAGGCAGAAGCCGCGCTACAGGACATTTTCGCCGGGCGCTTTGGAGAAGCAGGCGCGGAAGCAGTGATCGAGGAATTTCTTGATGGCGAAGAAGCCAGTTTCTTCGCGCTGACTGACGGAACCGCCGTTATACCGTTCGCCTCGGCGCAGGATCACAAGCGCGTGGGCGAAGGCGATACCGGCCCCAACACCGGCGGAATGGGTGCCTATAGCCCGGCGCGCGTACTCACCCCGGCGCTTGAGGCTGAGGCGATGGCCCGCATCATCGCGCCGACGGTCGAAACGCTGCGTGCCGAAGGAATGCCCTATTCGGGCGTGCTGTTCCTCGGGCTGATGCTGACCGCCAAAGGCCCCGAGCTGATCGAATACAACTGCCGGTTCGGCGATCCCGAATGCCAGGTGATGCTGATGCGGCTGGAATCTGACCTTGGCGAATTGCTGCTGGCGTGCGCGCAGGGGCGGCTGGGCGAAATCGAACCACCGCGGTTTTCGGATGATACGGCGCTGACCGTGGTGATGGCCGCGCAAGGCTATCCCGGAACGCCGAAGAAGGGCGGTTTGATCGAAGCACTGGACGCGGCGGAGACGGCGGGCGCGATGGTTTTCCACGCCGGAACCACGTTCGATAGTGGTGCTCTGGTGGCGAGCGGCGGGCGCGTGCTCAATGTTACCGCGATGGGCAGTACCGTCACCCAAGCCCAAGCCAGGGCCTTTGCCGCTCTCGACAAGATCATAGCACCAGACCTGTTCTGCCGCCGTGACATCGGCTGGCGCGAAGTGGTGCGTGAGGCTGCGGGCGGGTGACAATTGACCGCAAGCTGGCGGTAATCGCGTTTGTCGCTGCTGTGGTCGCGGTGATCGCGCCGTTTGATGTCCTGTTCCTGCCCCTGACCTTCGGCTCGCCGCTGCTGCGCGCCGGCCTGATGGCGGTGCTGGCGATTATCGGCGGCATGGCCGCGAAGGCTTGCGGGCTGCGGCTGGAGGGGCACGGGGCGAAATATCCGCTGCTGATCGGAATTGGCGCGGCCATTGCAGTTGCTGTCTATGTCTTAGCGCTCGATGTTGTGCTGTTCAGGCCGTTGCTCTCGGCAGACTATGTCGCGCACCTTTCGGCGCCTTTGCCCCTGCGCCTGACCGGCTATATGCTGCGCGCGTTCAATGAGAATGTGCTTTACCGGTTATTCCTGTTCCCGGTGATCGCCTTGGCCGCGCAGCGCGTGCTGCGCCGCGATGACATATCGCCGCGCCTGCTGATCGCCGCGATGGTGGCGGCACAAGTCATCAACATTGCGGCCAATGCCGTGCTGCCCTCGCCGGAACCGGTTACCCTTGCCCAGTTGGGCTATGATGCGATCCGCTATGTCGCTCCGGGAGTACTGTGGGCGGTGCTGTTTTGCCGCTATGGTTTTGCCACCGCCGAGGTGGCTTCGGTTGGCTGCCATGTGTTCTTGCAGCCCGCGTTTACTTTGGTTTTCTGATCTACCTTCTCGCCGCATGGCGAAGGAGAAAAAGGGAGTTGGTTCGCGCAGAGGCGCGGAGGTGTTTTGCGAGGCCGTGCCTTCTGGACCAACTACACAGTGCCGCATGCCGCAACAGCCAAGGGAATAAATGGCTTCGCCACCAGAACCCTATCTCTGCGCCTCTGCGCCTATGCGCGAACCAATCTTACTTTTCCCAAACGAGCGGCAGGTTCCTGATCGACAGCAGGAACGGAAACACCGCCGTATCGGTCCCCGGCTTCACCGTGAACTTGCCTACCCGGGCAAACCACTCTTCAAGCAAAATCCTGAGTTCACGCCGCGCCAAAGGCGCACCGAGGCACAGGTGCACCCCGCCGACGAAAGTGAGGTGGCGGTTGGCTTTGCGGGTCGGATCGAACCGGCGCGGGTCTTCGAAGCGGGCGGGATCGAAATTGCCTGCGGGGTTGAGGCACTGGAAGCTGTCCCCCGCCTTGATCTGCACCCCGTGCCATTCAAAATCGCACTTGGCCGATCGCGCTGAACTGAGAATCGGCTGGGTGCGCAGGAATTCCTCCACCGCGCCGGGGATCTGGTCAGGATGCTCGATAATCCAGTCCTGAATCCACGGTTCGAGCGCCATGCGGCGGAACATCTGGCTGATCGTCGCTGCAACGGTATCAAGCCCGCCGAGCCACAAGAACCAGACCATACCGATCTTTTCATCGTCGGTGAGCGGCTTGCCCTCAATCGTGCCATGGACGATTGCCGAAACCAGCCCGTCATCGGGATGCGCCTCCTTTTCGGCGATGAAGCCGCGCAGGAAATCGAGCACTGAGCGCAATGCCCCGGCCATATTTTCTGCCGTGCCGCCGTGGAGGATATTCCATTCCCATTCGAGGAAATCATCGAACATTTTGGCCGGGAAACCCATCAGACCCATGAAAATCCGCACTGGAAAGACCCGGCCAAAATCATAGGCGATGTCAACTTCGCCTTTGGACCGCACCTCTTCGATCATCTGGGCCGCGACGGCGCGGATTTCATCCATCATCCGGTTGATCCGCGCCGGCGAAAAGTGCGGCATCAGGAACAGGCGGTACTTGAGATGTTCGGGGGGATCGATCGCCAGCGGGATTGACCGGAAAGTTTCGCCGATCATCCGCTGGAATTCGGCGGTGCCCTTGTTCGAGAAAACATCGTTATCCGAATAGACCCGGTCGATGTCCGCATAGTGGGTGACAATCCAGTTCCCCTGACCGCTGCCCGCGGCCGCAGCAAGCCCTGTGCGGCCTTCGGGCGAAGCCGGATTGTAGAGCAAGCGCGGCACATCGGCACCGGCGAGCCAGCCGCAGGGCTCATAGGGATCAACCAGATCGTTCGGCTGCATCCCCATTGCCCAGGTGAGATCGACCTTGAGTTCCGCCGGAACGTGTTCGGGCGCGGGCCAGCTGACCTGCATTTCCTTGAGGGTGGTCGGGTACATTGGGTTCTCCAGTTGGAGCGTCTAAACACAATACTGCCTTGCTCGCCCGGGCAGGCGGGGGAGCAAGATATTTAGTGCAGCTAATGGCAGCAAGCGCGGGATGCGGCAATCACGGTGAGGCAAGCGACGCCGGTGCGATGGCAGCGATTTACTCGGCGCGCAATTCCACCCATACCGGCGCATGATCGCTCGCCTTTTCGCGCCCGCGATGGTCCTTGTCCACACCCGCTGCGACCAGCCGGTCAGCCAGTTCGGGCGAGAGCAGCAGGTGATCGATGCGGAAGCCGTGATCGCGCTGCCACGCGCCGGCCTGATAGTCCCAGAATGTCCAGACCCCGCCTACCGGATTGAGGCGGTCAAGAGCATCGGTCCAGCCATCGGCGAGTATCCGCGCATAGGCATCGCGCGACCCCGGTTGCATCAGTGCGTCCATAGCCATCGCGGCGGGGACCCAGACATCCTTGTCCTCGGGGATCACATTGAAATCGCCGAGGACGATGGCGGGAACTTCCTCGGCCGAAACCACGCGCATTCGGGCTTGCAATCGTTCCATCCAGCGGAGTTTGTAGTCAAACTTCGGGCCGGGCTGTGGGTTGCCGTTGGGCAGGTAAAGGCAGCAGACGCGAATGCCGAAGACATCGGCTTCGAGATAGCGCGAATGTTCGTCCTCAGGCTCGCCCGCCAGGCCGCGCTGGACTTCTACCGGCGCGACTCCATCAGCGAGAATCGCAACCCCGTTAAAGCCTTTTTGCCCGTGCCAGATCGCATGATAGCCAATTTTTTCGAATTCTGCCGCCGGGAAGCCCTCATCCTGCGTCTTGATTTCCTGAAGGCAGGCAACCGATGGCCGGGTTTCTTCAAGCCATTCTAGCAGCCGCGGCAGGCGCGCTTTGATGCCGTTTATGTTATACGTGGCGACCTTGATCATACCGCGAAGCTGGACCCGCAACCGCAACCTGCGACCGCCTGCGGGTTCTCGATCTTGAACATCGATCCGCCAAGCGATTCGACGAAATCGACCACGCAGCCCGACACCAGATCTAGGCTCATCGCATCGACCACCAGCTTGACTCCGTCGGTTTCGGCAATCGTGTCATCGGCCTCGACGCTGTCCGCCAGACCATAGCGATACTGAAACCCCGAACAGCCGCCGCCTTCAACCGAAAGCCGCAGCACGGCATCCCTGCCCTGCTTGGCGGCAATCGCGGCGACGCGGCGCGCCGCCGAGTGGCTGAGGGTTACGGGGCTGAGGGTTGCAGGAGCGTTCATGTGGCCAATGTAGGCGCTGCAATGCGCCGCCGCAAGCGCATCAACCGGTCTGGATATAGCTGCGCATCGCCTCGGCTTCGGCCTCGATCCGGTCGATGCGGTATTTGACCAGATCGCCTATCGACACAAAGGCGACGGTGCGCCCGCCATCGGTCACCGGCAGGTGGCGTATGCGGCGGCGGGTCATCAGCGCGAGGGCAGACATCACTTCGGTCTCGGGACCGACGGTAATCGCTGGCGCCGTCATCACCTCGCGCACCGGCTTGTCGAGCGCATCGGCACCGGCGCTGGCGAGGCAATAGATCACATCGCGTTCGGAAAAAATCCCGGCAATCCCGGCGCCATCATCGACCGGCAGCGCGCCGATGCGCTTTTCTGCCAGCAAGGCGATAGCCTCACGCACGGTGATATCTCCGCTGCAGGTGGTAATGTCAGAACTGGGCCGATTGGCAACTATTCGCGCAATGGTCACGCCGATTCTCTCCTAATTGCTTTGCGGGTGAGGATGACATGAAATGCGGAGTTGCGCGAGTCGCTATCCCTCAGCTGGATAAAGCCGGAAATCTTCTACCGGCACCCCGCCGACAAGATGCTCCTGGATAATCCGCTCGAGCACGGGCGGCGTGCACGAATGGTACCAGACCCCTTCGGGATAAACCACCGCGACCGGCCCGGCGGCGCAGATTTTAAGGCAATCCGCTTTGCTGCGGTAGATGCCCCGCTCTCCAAGCCCAAGATCACGGCACCGGCCCTTGAGATATTTCCACGAGGCCGAACCGACGCTCGCCGGGCAGCATTTGGCCTTCTGCGGTTCGCCGCAAAGGAAGATGTGGCGCTTGATGTGGTCTGCGCCTTCTTCGACCATGGCAACACGGGCAGCGGTAATGCGCTGGCTTTCCGAGGGGCTTTCTTCGGTCATGCGCGCACCATCCAGTCCTGCACCGAATTGCGGAAGCTTTCCGGAATGGCAAAAGGTTTGCCGTCCTTCATGCAAACCATCACCGAGCGCGCGAAAACGACAGGTCGTTGCTCCTGACACAGCAGCAGCTCAAGGTCATAGCTGGCCCTGCCGATCCGCGCTGCGCCACAGTGCAGCTTGATAGTGCCGGGATAGTAAGCTTGTCCGATGAATTCGAGGCTCACGCTGGCTGCCATCGCGCCAAGTCCGGCTAAGGCCGTGTGGAACCCGCTCGCGGCGTGGAACCGCACCCGCCCTTCTTCAACGAACCCGGCAAGCGCGACGTTGTTGACGTGGCGGTTGACGTCAATGTCACCGAAACGGACGTCAACTTCAGTGCAAAACGGGTAACGCGCCGGATCGAGTAGCGCGGGATCGGGTTTGGCCATGGGCCAGACTTAAACCTTCTTGCCGACGATGCGGGCAATCTCGGCTGAAACCATCGATTCGACCAGCGGCGGCAGGTTCTTGTCGAGCCATTCGGCGAGCGCCGGGCGCAACAGTTCGCGCGCCATGCCTTCAAGCGAGGTTTCCCCCGACCGGACGATTTGCGGCTGCGCGCCGGGCTGCGCCATAACTGAAAGCGCGGCAAGCGATTCGCGCATCGAAGCGCGCGCCGTTTCGGTGATCAGCGGCGTTTCGCGCGCGTCATCCTCTGCGTAACCCGCCTCATCGTCGGCGAAATCAACTTCTGAAAGATCAAGGATCTCATCGTCTGACAGCGACACCGAAGCGGCAGCAGGCGCGGGTTTGTCCCGCGCAGGCGCATTTTGCGCATCGCGGTTATCGCGTGCAATAACCTTTTTGATCGAAGCGAGGATTTCCTCGACCGATGGTTCGCCAGCCTGTGCCATCAGTTTATCTGTGCCATCTACGCTTGCCCCCGGAAGTAATCCTGCGGTCCTCCGCAGAATCACCAATTCATTTACTTGGCGGAATTGACCCGTTCTGCACCGGTGTGTCAACCGTGCGGGTGGCGGTCGGCACGGACTTTGGATCAAGGTCCCAATCGAAGAACTTTCCCCGCACCCGATTATAATTGGTCATCGGATCATAAAACACGCCGCCTTCGAGCCCAAGATCGCGCGCTTCTGCCTTGCCCATTGCGGAGAGCAGGTTGAAGCCCGCGACATAGGCATTACGCCGTGCGGTCACCAAGTTGACCTGCGCGTTGAGCAATTCCTGTTCAGCGTTGAGGATATCGAGAATGGTGCGGTTGCCGACCGAGTTTTCCGCCCTCACGCCCTCAAGGCTAAGCGCGGCGGCATCGACTGCCTGCTGATTCGAACCGATAACCTCGCCCGCCGCCTGCCACTGGGAATAGGCTGAGCGCACCCCGGCAATAACCGCCCGTTCAACGCCAATTTCCTGATCGAGCGCGGCGCCTTCGCGTGCGCGCGCCTGACGCTGCTGCGCTGCCGGAAGCCCGCCAGAGAAAATGGGTATCGTCGCGCGGATCCCTGCCTGCGCTGTCGTAGACCTTTGCGCCAGCGTGCCGGCTGGCACCGTGCCCGCGCCGAGCGTGCCCATATAGTCGGTATAATCAACGCCAGAAAAAAAGCTGACCTTGGGCAGGCGACCCGAACCAGCGACTGCAACATCATATCCTGCCGCCTTGCTCCGGATGCGCGAGGCGATGAGATCGGGGTTGTTATCGAGCGCCGACTGGATCGCTTCATCGGCGCTGGCTGGCATGCCGGGGAGCGGTGGCGGCGGATCGAGAACCATCGGCGGGCGGCCGACCAACTGAATATACTTTTCGCGCGCCGCGGCCAAATTTGCGCGCTGGAGGCGCAGATTAGACCGCGCCACGGCGAGCCGCGACTGCGATTGGGCAACATCGGTGCGGGTCAGATCGCCAATCTCAAAACGGTCACGCGTCGATTGAACGCTGACCCCCAGTACGTTCACATTGTTCTGCCCGAGCCCGACAATCGCCTCGTTCGAGATGACATCAAGGTAAGCCGCGACGACTTGCGAAAACAGGCCGCTTTCGCTGCCGCGCAGATCAGCCTGTCCTGCCTTGACCCGCGTTTCTGCTGCGCGAACGCCGTTTTTGACTGCGCCGCCTGAATAGAGCGGCACCGAAAGGTTTGCCTGCACATCAAGCGCACGATCAGGAGCGGTGAAGCTGTTGGGCGACTTCTTGATGAAATCGGTGAAGGTTGCCTGGCCTGAGAGCGACGGCAGCCCAGGCGCCTTGGCGATATTAACGCTTTCGTCGACAGCCTTCTGATTCTCGCGCGCGGCGGCAAGCGTCGGGTTGGTCTGATAAGCGCTGACCAGCGCGGAACGCAGATCATCGGCCAGCGCCGGGCCTGCTCCGAGCGTTACGGAGGCACCGAATAACAGGCGCAGGCGCAAACGCGACATGATCAGAAGCTCCAGCTTTTCGCAGCGGCGAATGCGGCGAGCAGCGGCATGCCAATTTCAGCCAGATTCATCAGCGCGATGCCGTCGCCTGACTTGCGGCCAGCCGCCAGCCGGGTAATGCCGCGCTCAACCACGCCGGTGATAACCCGGCCATCGGCGGTGAGCATGGCGGCGATGGCGGCGGGCAGAACTTCAGCCGCACCGTCGATCAGGATCAGCGAAAAGGCAGCACTTTTTTTCTTCGCGGCAGCGGCGTCTGGCGACATCAGCGTAACCGCGCCGCCCATCGCCGTGACCAAGGCCGCGAGATAGCCACTGGTTGAAATAACCAGCACCTTTTCACCCGGCTGAAGCGCGGCTTCGGCCAACATGCGGCCATGAACCAGCGGAGCTGCCAGCGCCGCACCCCCGCCCAGCGGCAAAGCGCGGTCAACATAGGCATTGGCCTGAAGCGCGGCGGGAACAAAGTTCTCGCGCTGAACAGCGCCCATCGCGCGGATCACGGCGGCATCGTTAACGCCGCTCACGCGAAGCTGGCTGTCAATCATGGCGCGCCGCGCGGTAACTGGCGCTTCAGCATTCAAGGTCATCAGGGATCAGTCCTTTTCGCGGCACTGTATTGCATGAACAACACGCCGCCGCAATCGCCACGCTTCTAGGCCAAGCAAATTCCCGCGCCAAGTGCTTTGACGGCGGGCACATCACGCGCTTATTGGGGCGCGGAATTTGGGCAACACATTTGTGGGGGGTGCCAGCCCTTTCCCCCGCCCGACCACTCATAGGGTAGAGTCACCCGGGTGGTCGGGCGGGGGAGAGAGCCGGCCCCGCTACCGAGCAAAAAGGAGCAGACGTTATGGCTGACATGGTCACGATCCGCGAGCAGGACCTCATCGACAGCGTTGCCGACGCCCTGCAGTATATCAGCTATTTCCATCCGATGGATTACATCCGCGCGCTCGGGGTCGCCTATGAGGCCGAGCAGGGCCCGGCGGCCAAAGACGCCATCGCCCAGATCCTGACCAACAGCCGGATGTGTGCGGAAGGGCACCGGCCGATCTGTCAGGACACCGGCATCGTCAACGTGTTCATCGAATGGGGGCAAAACTGCCGCCTTGAATCCGAAATGTCCTTGCAGGAAGCCGTCGATGAAGGCGTGCGCCGCGCCTATCTAAACCCTGAAAACAAGCTGCGTGCGAGCATTTTGACCGATCCCGCTTTCACCCGCCGGAACACCCGAGACAACACCCCTTCAGTGCTTCACGTCACCATGGTCAAAGGCAACACCGTGTCGGTCGATGTCGCGGCCAAGGGCGGCGGGTCAGAGAACAAATCGAAGTTCAAGATGATGAACCCAAGCGATTCGATTGTTGACTGGGTGGTCGAGATGCTGCCGCAGATGGGGGCCGGGTGGTGCCCGCCGGGAATGCTCGGCATCGGCATCGGCGGCACGGCAGAGCATTGCATGATGCTCGCCAAGCAGAGCCTGATGGAGCCGATTGACATGGGCCAGCTCAAGGCGCGCGGGCCCGAGAACGACATCGAGGCAATGCGGATCGAGATTTTTGACAAGGTCAACGCGCTCGGCATCGGAGCGCAGGGGCTGGGCGGGCTTTCGACCATTCTCGACGTCAAGATTTACGATGCGCCGTGCCACGCGGCGGGCAAGCCTGTTGGCATGATCCCCAACTGCGCCGCTACCCGCCACGCGCATTTCACCCTCGATGGATCGGGGCCAACTTATCTCGAAACGCCCAAGCTCGATGATTGGCCTGATGTGCACTGGACACCAGACAAGGCCTCGATCCGGGTCAATCTTGATACGCTGACCCAAGCCGAAGTGTGCAGCTGGAAACAGGGCGACCGGCTGCTGCTCAGCGGCAAGATGCTTACCGGGCGAGATGCCGCGCACAAACGCATTCAGGACATGCTGGCAAAAGGCGAGACGCTGCCGGTCGAGTTCAAAAACCGGGCGATATATTATGTCGGCCCGGTCGATCCGATCATCGGCGAAGTAGTCGGCCCGGCAGGCCCTACCACCGCCACGCGGATGGACAAGTTCACCGACATGATACTTGATCTTGGCCTGCTGGTAATGATCGGCAAGGCCGAACGCGGGCAAGGCGCAACCGAAGTGATCGCCGAACATAAGGTTGCCTATCTGATGGCGGTCGGCGGCGCAGCCTACCTCGTCTCCCGGGCAATCCGTGAGGCCAAGGTTGTGGCCTTCGAAGACCTCGGGATGGAGGCGATCTACGAATTTACCGTCGAGGATATGCCGGTAACCGTTGCGGTCGATTCCGAGGGCAATAACGTCCACCAGCTTGCGCCACTGGTGTGGAAGGAGAGGATTGCTCGGGAGGGGTTGCTGGCGTGAGGGTAGGATCGAAGTAATAAACCTACTCACCCGGTAAATGAGTCTGGCCTCGATTCAAAGGCTGCCGAAGTGCGCAAATGAGACTGCTCCCCTATTGGAGCATCTCAATGTACGACGCCGCCCTCGATCCTACGTTCCTCAGAAATTCGCCTGGTGACGGCGAACAAGCCGATTGGTTCAAATTGCGGTCCCAAGAAAACCGGCTGTCGAAGATTCAAAAGATTGAAAAGGGAATCGCGCAGAGGCGCGGAGGCGCGGAGGTGTAGCGCCAGTGGCAAAGCCGTCGCCTCAATCGAACTCAACAGAATTCCTTTCCGTTGGAATGGCTCGCAGGGCAGCGTCACCGGATAGTTTCTCTGCGCCTCTGCGCGAACCAATTTTTTCTGACCTTTCGCCGCCTATAGTGGAATGGGAACCTCCCGCCCCTTTTGTGCGGAATATTTAGGGGCCATCTGCGCAACAATTTTACCTCGCCGCGAAACATAAATTGTTCCGCCACCTTCCACGCGCCTGATCGCAGCGCAGACGTTTCGTTTGAGTTCGATTATGGACATGACAGCCATGCGAAAGGATTCCGTGTCGCAGCCTTCGATGATATTGCTCTTGAAGCGGGGTACTTGCAAGTCGATGGGCCTCAGCTTGCGCCAAATCGGGCCTAATCCGCATCGACCAACTGCAAATGCCGCTCGACCGGAAGGCTGGCGCGTTTGGGACTGCGAGAGTATGGCGTACCCATGCTTCAGCGCACCCAGACTACCCCTGTAGATTATGACGATGCCGACCTGGGCGATGCCGCGTCTGCGCCGGGTGTGCCGTTTGCCAATGTTGCAACCTCGATAGTCGGGCTGTGGCTGTGCTATCTCTTTTTCATTACTTTGCGCTCGGTGTTGATCGACAGCAGCAATGCCGCCGAAATGGCAGTTTTGCGTTTGATCGTCGTGGCGGCTGGCGTCGTGGTGACGCTGTTCGCCTGGCTGATCCTGCGGCGGTTTGACCGGCGGGCGCTGTCGGTAAAGATCGCGGTCGCCGCGAGTGTGATGCTGCCCGCCGCGCTGGTGCTGGCGATGATCAACCAAGCGGTGTTCTCTCCGCTCGATAAAAAGCTGCTGTCGCAAAACCCGCATCCGACCGACGTGGGTATCCGCCATGACACGGCGGGTAATATCCTTGTCGATACGCCCGACCCGCCGGGGCTTACCCAGGCGCAAATTGACAAGCTCCAGCAGAAGCTCAGCGACGAATCGATCTGGCGGCAGACCACGGACATCGCCATCAGCCGTTACTTCCTGCTGCTGGCGTGGGCGGCGCTGTATTTTGCCCTGCTCAATGCCGAAGAGGCCCGGCACGCTGAGCGGCGCGAGGGCGAATATCGCCGTGCGGCCAAGGCGGCGGAGCTGCGCAGCTTGCGCTATCAGATCAACCCGCACTTCCTGTTCAACACGCTCAATTCACTGTCCTCGCTTGTGATTACCGGCAAGCCAGAGGCGGCCGAAGCGATGATCCAGATGCTTTCAAGCTTCTATCGCCGTGGGCTTGCTGAAGACACGACCAGCGATCATCCGCTCGACGAAGAAATCGAGCTGCAGCGACTTTATCTTGAGATCGAGGGCGTGCGCTTTCCCGATCGCTTGCGGATCAAAGTCGATGTGCCGGGGGACCTCGGCCAATTCCTCGTCCCGGGTATGTTGCTCCAGCCGCTGGTCGAAAACGCGGTGAAATACGGCGTTGCGCGCAGCCGCAGGCCAGTGACGCTGACGATTTCTGCACGCAGCGAGACTGCCTGTCTGGTGATCACGGTGGCGGATGATGGCCCCAGCGGTGAAAGCGGAGAGCATGGCCTGGGCATTGGCCTGACAAATGTCCGAGACCGGCTGATGACGCGGTTTGGCCCTGCCGCATCGATTTCTGCGGGGGCGGTGCCCGGCGGATACCGAACCGAACTGCGGCTTCCGCTTGGCGCCTGAACAGCCGCTGCGCACGCTGATCGTCGATGACGAACCGCTGGCGATTGAACGGCTGCAGGTGCTGTGCCGCCAGATCGGCGGGCTGGATGTCGTTGGCACGGCTGACGATGGACTGAGCGCGCTGCGCGAGGCTGAGATGCTCACCCCCGATCTGGTGCTGCTCGACATGACAATGCCCGAGCTCGACGGGCTTGGCGTTGCGCGCAGTCTGGCCAACGGTGAAAGCCCCCCCGCGATTGTCTTCGTGACGGCGCATGATAGTTTTGCCGTCGAGGCGTTCGATCTTGATGCGGTGGACTATGTGCTCAAGCCGGTTACCCCCGAACGGCTGGCGCGCGCCATCCAGCGCGCCTCTGCCCGGCGCGGCGAGGCGAGAGTGCGGCCGGCAAGCCCGTGGATCAGCGAATTCTGGGTGCCGTACCGCAGCGAACTGCTGCGGATTGCCGCAAGCGATGTTGACCGGATTGACGCCGAGCGGGACTATGTGCGGCTACATGTTTCGCAGATCGGTATAGTTTCGCGCTCCTATCTGTTGCTGTACACGGTTTCCGGACTGGAACTGCGGCTTGATCCGGCAATGTTCATTCGCCTGCATCGGTCGACAATTCTGCGGCGGGACCGGATTATCGGCCTGCGCCACGATGGCCTCGGCGTCTGGTCAGCGGAACTGTCAGACGGAACGGCGACGCGGATTGGCCGCACTTATTTGTCGCGCGCAAAAGCGATGACGGGACGATAGCCGGGGTTTGAGGCATCTGGCCTTTCCGGGAAACCACGCCTAGAACCGGCAAGCCATGCCAATCATCATCGTTTTCTTCCTCGGCATCGCGAATTTTGCCATGCACAAGGCGGTGCTTGAAAGCGGCCATCCGCTGCTCGCGGTGCTGCCTGCGCTGATGCGCGGATCGGGGCTGAGCTTCGGCTATAGCCTTGAATTTCTTGTGCTGGTTGGCTCGATGCTACTCACCGTCAGCAACGGCGCGCAATGGGCCTGGGCCTATTGCGCCTATTCAGCGGTCAATGCACTTTCGGCCTGGTTAATCCTTACCCGCCGCGTTTGAACAGGATATCCATGAGCCAGCCTATTCGCCTTTTCCATGTCAGTGACCTCCACTTTGGGCAGGAGGACCGCGTCGCGATGGAATGGTTCGCGCGGGAGGTGGCGGAGAACAGGCCGGACCACATCATCTGCACCGGCGATCTTACGATGCGCGGCAACGCCCGTGAATTTGCTGCCGCCAAACAATGGCTGACGAGCCTCTGCGCCCCGGTGAGCCTCGAGATCGGCAACCACGATGTGCCCTATTACTGGTACATGCTTGAACGGATCATGCGCCCCTATCGCCGCTTCCGCGCACTTAACCGCGAAATTGGATCGCGTCCCGATTTTCCCGGTCTGGGCCTGACAGGTCTGCGCACCGTGGCGGCCTTTCAGCTGCGGCTGAACCTGTCCAGGGGCCGCGTCGCAAAAGCTGATCTTGATGCTGCCCTTGCTCATGTTTCACGCCAGTCTGACAAGACCTTGCGGATTGTCGCCTGCCACCATCCTCTGGTCGATGCCCACACCCAGTCAAAGGGATCGACCCGCGGCGGACGTGCGGCATTGACAGCGCTGGCGGCAGCGGGGGCGGATATCGTGCTTTCGGGCCATGTCCATGATCCGTTCGACATGGCGCTCGAGCTCGGCGGAAAGCCGGTGCGCCTGATCGGGGCGGGCACGCTGTCACACCGGTTGCGCGGCTGTCCACCGAGTTACAATCAGCTGATGATCGAGGGCGGCAAGGTTACCGTCAAGGAATGCCTGTTCGGCACCTCGCCGAAATCGATCCCTGCGGTGACCCTGCCGCCCGAAACGATCCCGCCGCAAACAATTCTCGCGGAATGAAAAAAGGGCGGCCCGTGACCGGACCGCCCCATTTGAATTGGCAAAGCTGAAAAAAGATCAGCGCTTGCTGAACTGGAAGCTCTTGCGCGCCTTGGCCTTGCCGTACTTCTTGCGTTCAACCACGCGCGGATCGCGGGTGAGGAAACCGGCGGCCTTGACCGCAGAACGCAGCAGAGGCTCAAACTTGCTCAGCGCCTGCGCAATGCCGTGCTTGACCGCCCCGGCCTGACCCGAAAGCCCGCCGCCTTTTACGGTGCAGACGACATCATAGGCGCCTTCGCGGCCCGCAACCTCAAACGGCTGGTTGATCACGAGGCGCAGCGTTGGCCGGGCGAAATAGACTTCCTGATCGCGGCCATTGACCACAACCTTGCCCGAGCCGGGCTTCACCCAGACGCGGGCAACCGCATCCTTGCGGCGGCCAGTGGCATAGGCACGACCCTGCGCATCAACTTCCTTTTCACGCAGCACGGCTGGCGTTGAGGGCGGGGTTGGCGTGATCTGTGCGATCGGTGCGTCGGCAGCAGCACCATCAGCCAGATGGCCGAGGTCTGCGAGATCGGTGACAGTATTCTCGGACATTTTATGCGCCCACCTTGTTCTTGCGGTTCATTGCAGCAACGTCGAGCGCGACGGGCTGTGTGCCGCCGTGGGGATGCTCGGTGCCAGCGTAAAGGTGCAGCGCACGCATCTGGTCACGGCCCAGCGGGCCGCGCGGGATCATGCGTTCAACAGCCTTTTCGAGCACACGCTCAGGAAAACGGCCATCGAGCACTTTGGCTGCGGTCACTTCCTTGATTCCGCCGGCATAACCGGTGTGCTTGTAATAGACTTTGTCCGCGCGCTTGTTGCCCGTCAGCCGCACCTTGCCGGCATTGATGACGACGACATGATCGCCGCAATCGACGTGCGGGGTGAAGCTTGGCTTGTGCTTGCCGCGCAGGCGATTGGCGATAACCACCGCGAGGCGGCCTACTACCAGGCCATCGGCATCAATAAGATGCCAGTTCTTTTCGACCTCGGCCGGTTTGATCGACCGAGTCTGCTTGCTGAGAGCCTTCATGGCTGTTCGAAATCCCTTAAATCTGGATCACCAAGCTAAACCCCGGTGACCGCGAAGGCGGCGCAATGATCGATAGTGCCGCTGAAGTCAAGCTTTCCTGCGGCTTTGCAGAGAGGTAATATAATACCGCTTGCTGTATCCGCCTTCTGTCGGGAGCGGGCTGGTGCCGACTCACTAAACAAAGATGAACCGGGTGGGTGAGCGGGCTGGTGCCGGCTTGCGCGATATCGCAATGTAAAAACTACCTTGCACGCGCCAGTTTAAAAAGTTCGCGGGTTTCGCGCCGTGATCCTGCCTGTTCGGTGACCACAGAGCGCGCGAACTGTTCGAGCAGGCCGTCGCCGGAACCCTGCGCTTCGACCACCACGGTAATGCGGCCTTCGCTGCCATCGGGAAGCGACATGGATTGCGATTCGGATCGCCGGCCCGCAGTCGGCCGAAACAGGTCAGCCGGCCATTTGCCGCCGCCCGATTCGCTCGATACGACTATTCGTTTGACCATATCTGCGGCAACCGCATGTTCGCCGCTGGCGAGCGGCGCCTTGGCGATTGCGTCGCCAACTACGGCGCGCGCCGCTGTGATTGTTGCCGCATCGCCGACGCCGTGCTGCCCGACAATCAAGCCTGTGCGATCAAGGTAGATCGGGAACAGCCCGGCATCCTTGCGCCCCTTTTCCAGCTCGGCAAGCATGGCGAGTTCGGGCGGCGCTTCGATCTGGCTGTCGGCCAACCGGCCATCGACCCGCCAACCTGCGCCGTCGCGAACGATGCTGATATCATAGGATCGCCGGGTAACGATTTCCTGCCCGCGAGACAGCGCCTTGTGCAATTCGCGCGTAAGCCGGAACGAACCTGAAGGGGGTTCAAACGCCGATTGGGCAATGGCTTCGGTGGTTCCGGGGCCAATAATGGGGAGCAGCGCCGCGCCACTCAACAACAGCGCCGAAGCCAGTCCAGAAGTCCGAATCGTCAATGTGCGCTAGCCCTACCCCATGCCGCAGATCCCAAACGCGTGAAATATACGGACAAGTCCCTAGATGAAGCGACTTTTCCGCGCTGACAAGCGATTCGATCAAACTTCGCGCAGGCGGCCCAGGAGATGGGCTCCCCACACGCAAGCGCCGAGCAGGATCGCACCGACAAGCTGGTGAAGCACTGCAACCCAGATCGCCACGCCGCTGATCACCGTGGCTATCCCAAGCAAGATCTGAATTCCGAATGCGGTATGAATCGCGACCGATGCCCGGCGCGAAGTGGCGCGAATGGTGCGCGCCAGCACTATCAGCACCGCCACTACGACCCAGGCCCACCAGCGGTGGATGAAGTGCAGCAGGAACGGATCATAGAGCAGCGCGTGGAACATACCTTGCGACCAATCGACCCCTGCTGGAAACGGGTTGCCCATCATCAGCGGCCAGTCATTGGCGACATGCCCGGCACGAAGCCCGGCCACCAGCGCGCCCATCCCCAATTGGACGAACAGAACACCAATAGCCAAGGCGCCCAGCCCCGTCAGCCGGGCTTTGCCTTCCCCCTGCGCACAACCACGCAGATCGAGCGCGGTCCAGATGATCGCGGCGAATGTCGTCAGCGCCACCAGCAAATGCGTCGCCAGCCGCAAATGGCTCACCTTGACATCATTGGAAATACCCGAGACCACCATCCACCAGCCAATCACCCCTTGCAATCCGCCGAGCGCCAGCAGAACCAGCAGCCGCGCCTTATAGCCATGCGGTATCTGCCGCTTCAGCCAGAACCACACCAGCGGCAAGGCAAACACCATGCCGACCGAGCGCGCGAGCAGACGGTGCAGCCATTCCCAAAAGAAGATCGCCTTGTAGGTCGCCAGGGTCATTCCTGCCGGGCCATTGATCTGGATGAACTGCGGGGTCTGGCGATAGGCGGCGAATTCGGCCTGCCATTGCGTCTGGGTCAGCGGCGGAATGACCCCGCCGACCGGCTTCCATTCGGTGATCGACACCCCCGATTCGGTAAGCCGGGTGATCCCGCCAATAACAACGATCCCGGCGATCATCGCGGCGACAATCCAGAGCCATCGCGCCAGAAGCAATGGGCGAGCAGCGTCTGAAGCGGAAGCGGTATTCATAGCTGCGCTCTGCTCTCCCCTTGACGTTTTCGCAAGGCCCTCAAAGTGCACATCTTGAATGATGTAACAATATAACATACATAGGACAGGTAATGACCAAAGCCTTCCTCTCGATTCGCAACCGGCTAGACCGCGCGGGCGTGGTTCTCTCGGGCCTGTGCGCTATTCATTGCGTCACCAGCCTGTTTATTGTCAGCGTGCTGGGGCTCGGCGGCGAAGTGTTGCTGTCCCCCGCAATCCACCGCGTCGGACTGGTGCTGGCTGTTTTGGTGGGCGCGGTGACGATCGGTATCGGCGTGCGCCGCCACGGTCAGCGCGCACCGTTACTGATCGGCAGTGCCGGACTGGCGCTGATGGCCAGCGCGGTTGTGGTGCGCCACGGCGCTATTGAAGCCGTTCTGACAATAACCGGGGTGGCGCTTGTTGCCACAGCCCACATCAGGAACTTGCGCGCAATTTCCTGACAGTGAGGTCAAGCTAACCGGCTTGACCTTGCGGCACCAGCCCGCTCCC
>JANNZB010000136.1:0-9194 GCA_031410395.1 Novosphingobium sp. | reverse complement strand
ATTCTGGGAAACGACTGCCAGCACGCACGACCAGTGCCCGGGCTGATCGCCGGCGGCGCGGAGATTTTGCTGCCGAGCCCGGGGCGTACATGCTTGGACGTTCACTGATGAGGGCTTCTGTATCTCCGTGCGGTGGACTTTACAGAGCATGCTATCTCGGATGGTGCGGGCGGTGGGAATCGAACCCACACTCCTTGCGGAACCGGATTTTGAGTGGGGCGCGCCTCATCTAACTGACTGTTTCTGCTATATAATTTTTAGCGCTTTCGCAACATGTGTAAGGATTTGTGTAAGTCCGAATGCAAATGGCGCTCTGACCAATGCGATAAGGCGAACGAACGGGTTGGGCGATTGGAGCACTCGGGCCTGACCGAAGCCCACTGCCCAATGCTTTTTATATTCCCGAATTGGTTCGGTTGCCCCTGAGCTGTGCAGGACCGCTTCGCGTCCATTCCTCAGCGCACGGCAGTTTCCCGCTAAGCGTGACTGGCCTTACCCAGACTATTCAGAAGCAGCTTAAGACGGTTCAAGATCACTTGATCGTCAACGTTTACCCAAGCTTTTGGCCGTGGTGTGCCACGTGTGAAGCCACTAGGGCGGGCCAACACGTAAATCGATAGCAACCCTGAAAGGCACACGATAACGATGATGACCAGCAGGTACCAGACGACTAAGTCTGCCAGCGAACGCCCCAGATTAGGCCGTCCGCGAGCAGATCAGGCCGGAGAAGTAGAGGAGCGGATCCTTAAGGCAGCCGAGCTTTTTTTCATGCATCAAGGCTATGCGCGGACTACGTTGGAACAAATCGCCGCCTCGGCTCGAATTGGCAATACCACGCTATACAAACGATATCGCAACAAAGAGGCGTTGTTCACCGCTGTCTTGCAGCGTTCGTTAGACACAGCGATCAACAGGCTTTCGGTGGTGACAGGTAGCGGTGCGCCAAGCCAGCGATTGCGAGAAGTTGGGATCGCCATGGGACGAAGCGCTTTGACGCGGGATGTCATCGCCATCATGCGTATCTCAGCGGCCGAAGCGGAGACTTTCCCGAATATCGCGCGCATGGGCTACCATTTGGGGTTCGATGCGGCGGTCGGCCTTGCTGCAAAAGCAATTGCGGGAAGCGATTTGCCTAGTGATCTCGACGCGGCCACTCCAGCTGCCACGCGATTTGCCGAATTGGCCCTGCACCCGTTGGAGCTTCAAGCGATGTTCGGCGGCGATCTTGACCAGCTACGCGCTCGGATCGAGCCGTCCGTCGATGACGCCATCGACATTCTGACCCGACAGGGCCTCCTGAACGTCTGAAAATAAGTGTAGGGTCTCCTACTTTTGTTTTAATTTGAGATCCGCTATCGCTCGCCGGTGACACTCAGCGAGGAGTTAGCAACGATGGTCAGGCGCGATACCCTTCAATTCCTTCGCGACCTTGGCGAGAACAACTCCAAAGCCTGGGTCGACGCCAACCGCGACAGATGGAACGCCACGCGCGAAAACTTTATCGCAATCGTCAACCAGTTCATCGATCGTGCAGACCGCTACGACGCGCGGGTAAAGACGGCAGGCATCGACCCGGGGCGCAGCTTTACCCGGCTGAACCGGAACCCGCGCACCCGCCATGGTAAGCCACCCTACAAAACCTTTTCGGCCGTGTTCGCCAACCCGGGCAACACGATCGAGACGTTCGGCTATTACCTGCATGTCGAGCTAGGCCAATGCTATGCGGGTGCCTCGCTGTTCATCCCGTCAAAAGCGGCATTGATCCGCATGCGAACAAAGATTGCCGACCATCCGGAAGAATGGTCACACCTCGTGTCAGACGATGGCTTTCGCAAGGCTTTTCCGAACGGGGTCGAAGCCCTGAGCAGCTTGAAGTCCGTGCCGCGCGGCTTCGATCCGGCGCATGCGGCCGGCCATTATCTCAAGATGAAAGGCTACGGCATGATTGCCCCAGTCAGCGATAGCGAGGTTCAAAAGGCCGATGCGATCGACCACCTCGTCGACCTGGTCAAGGCCGCGCGTCCGATTGCTGACTTTCTCAACTGACCAGCGCTTCTCGCGCTTTACTGCAAGGCACCCAACATGATTGACCCACGCACTTTTGCTTTTTTGTCCGGCTTGAAAGCCAATAACACGAGAGAATGGTTCAAGGATCATCGCCCCGACTATGAGGATGTGAAAGCAAATCTGGTCGAAGTCGCGGCGAAACTGACTGCAGAGGTTGCGCGTTTCGATGATGCCATTCGCCAGTCGGGATTTGATCCCTCCACCGCCGTGACCCGGATGAACCGCGACATGCGGTTTTCCAAGGACAAGACACCCTACAAGACCGATTTTTTTGTGATGGTTAGGACGAGCCCGCATTTTAAGCGCGTCGCGGGCTATTCCATCCACATCGAACCCGGTGGCAGCTACGCAAGTGCCGGGAGATTCCGCACGGAACGTGAGCCTCTGTCCAAGATCCGCCACCATATTTCCGTGCGCTTCCCGGAATGGAAATCCATTGTCGAAAGCCCGGAAGTGCAACGCATTTTCCCCGACGGGTTTATCGCCCCGAACGTCCTGAAGAATGGACCGAAGGGCTTTGACAAGAGCGACCCCGCGATTGATTATCTGAAACTTGAAGGGTTCAGCCTAAACCACCGCATGACCGACGCGGCGATGTGCGCAGACGGCGCGGTGGCGGAATGGGTCAGCGCCCACGAAACTGCAAGCCCGCTGGTAGATTTCATCAATACCGCAGTGACTTAGGGCTATTCCATCTAGGGAATACCCACCTGATCGTGCGGTCCCGACAGTTTTGCAGCTGCGCTTTCACGACGGCCCAACCCTGATACCGGCTGCGGCATTGGGCAATGAAGGTGATCTTCGTTGCCTGCCTGCGATCACTCTACCCCGCCCTAACGTCACAGCAAAATTATCCGTGGCTCTCCCGACCCACGGCACCATCGAGAAAGAAATACCACCATGCCTCAGAACACCATGCAAGCAGCCAGGCTATATGAAGTAGAAGCCGACATGATGGTCGAAGCAATTCCCATCCCTAATTTCCGACCAGATGAGGTGCTCATCAAAGTCGAGGCGTGCAATGTCGTCCAGAACCTCAAAAACATTCTCAAGGGGATGGATAAGACCCCGGAGTTTCCGTTCCCCCAGTTGCCAGCTGTTTTCGGTCTCGATGTAGCTGGCACTGTGCAGGCGTGCGGGCCACTGACGTCGGGCTTCGCAAAGGGCGATCGTGTCTATGTAAACGCGGGCCTTACCTGTGGTGGTTGCGAAGCGTGCCGGTCGGAACAGCCAATCGATTGCGAAGCCTATGCTTTGCGCGGCTATTTCGGCATCGGCCCAAAGAGTCAGAAATCCTTGGACGATCACCCTCAGGGCGGATTCGCGCAATTTATGGCCGCGCCGCAGCGAAATCTGGTCAGAATCCCTGATAATCTGGACTTCGATACCGCATCACGGTTCGGCTATCTCGGCACCGCCTTTCGCGCTTTGAAGCTGGCTCGGTGCGGCCCCGGCAAGACTGTGCTCATAAACGGAATCTCGGGCACATTGGGCATTGGCGCGGCGGCAATTGCGTTGGCGATGGGAGCCAGATTGGTGCTTGGCACCGCCAGAGATACGCGCCTGTTTCCAAGGGTAGTGGCGCTTGCCAACGGCGACCGGATTAAGATCCTTGAACTCGGCAACCAGGACACCAAGACGTGGAGCCACGAGATTACGAGCGGCGCTGGTGTTGACGTCGTCATTGATGCTCTTGGCGGCGGCGCACCTCCAGAAGCTTTGCAGCAAGCCCTGTACAGCCTCAAGCGCGGTGGATGCCTCGTCAACATAGGCGCGGTTCAGGGCAACGTGCCCGTCAACCTGTTCTGGGCTTTATCAAACAACATCAGCATTTTCGGCTCGACGTGGTTCACAACAGGTGAGGTACAGGAGATGGCGACGATGGTCGAACAAGGGGTGCTCGATCTTTCGTTCTTCCAGAACCGACCATATCCGCTGCGTGACGTGAATGCGGCCATCGGCGCCACCGGTGACAGAGAAGGCGGCTTCACCAATTTCGTGATCAACCCAAACTAGCGCGTCAATCGAGCACAAGAACGAGGAGAGGTCGATGTGATAAAAATCGTAAATCAACCGCACCCAGGCGGCAAAATGCTGGTCCTTCTCGCTGAAGACCTGCGCTTGGAAGACAATCTCGCGTTTTCCACAGCGTCGGGCCCTGATGTGAATGGCCTGGCGGTCATTCGCATTCTGCCCGAAGCGCGCGGCCGACCGCACCGCACGCCGAACCGGCGCATGCTTGAGGAAGAGGCCGAACGGCGGATCGGCAGGCAGCTTGACAACCTGGGTATCGCGTTCGAAGTTTTGACCGCAGGCGATGATCTGTGTCTGGCAACCATCTGCCGCCGATTGGTATGCACCTCGGTCATCCGCAACGCGGCCGATGGCATGGCGATCGAGAACGCTTTTCGTGATGAGTGGGCACGGGACTTGGCCTCGGCGAATATCCCGTTCCTGACGGTCAACGGCGAGATAATCCACCGCTTCGGTCCGGGTGGCCAGAAACCCGGGCAGCCGTTTCTCTCGGACGATACGGTCATCGAGTCGGACCGGTTACCTGACGATCACCCGCTGCTGCTGCTCCGCGGGTTCCTGACCGACCTGCCTGACCGCAACTACTTGGCCGATATGTGGATTCCCGGCCGCGATCGGCTCAGCTCGAGCCAGCTCTCGACGCATTTCGCCGCCGGCACGCTGTCGAGCTACCGCGCGGCTTGGGAAACGACGAAGGCTGAGCGTCGCTGGAAGGATGTTAATCCCGGCCGTGCGCGTTCGCCGGAGGCGGCATCGTTCCACCACTTCCGCAGCCGGGTCGGCATGCGCACGGGATTTCTCAGCCTGTTCTCGCGCTACCATGACACGACCCCGCCAATCGCGGTGACGGCCGACCAGCGCGATCGCGTCGCGGCATGGCGCGAGGGGCGCACCGGTATCCCGATGCCCGACGCGGCGATGCGCGAACTCGCCACAACCGGGCGGATAAACTTCCGCTTGCGCCAGTTGGTTACCTCCTAAGCGGTCCAGTTGCTCGAACTGACGCGTGCCCAAGTCGGCGACGCGCTGGCTGAGATGTTCGACGATTACGAACCCGGCATCACTTGGCCACAGGTTGGTCTGAACGACGGCACCATCATGCAGGACCGGGGGCCGAGAATCTTGAACCCGGTCAAGCAAGGCCATGATCTCGATCCGTCAGAGACCTATGTGCGGCAATGGCTACCCGAGCTGGTAACAGTCCCGCACGGTTTTGGGCACGAGCCATGGACATGGTTCGAAAATCCGCTGCCTGCGCCGATCATCGATCATAAGGCGGCGTTCCGCGCGGCGCGGGCCCGGTGGGGCAACCAGCAACAGACCCTTATGCCGCGCGAAGATGTGCTCCTTACGCACACCTCCCACCGGAGCTAAACTTGGTAAACCAAAGCGGCCGCTTTGGAAGCGCTGGAGGTCAGACCTAGGGCAAGCTACATCGTCCGGCGACTTTGGGACGAACGATCAGCCAAACTCTCGATGCGTCGTGCCATCTTCCGAAAAAACCACCGTGTCGGGTTTGAGGATGGAAGCTCACGGATGTCTAAACCAAGTTTTGAAAGGCGCAGAAGGCTAGCGGAACGGCGGCAATGTTGGCGAATGCGGGCGCTGCGCTTTAGCTGTTCAAAAGTCAGCTAACCCAGATTGGCATAATGAAACCTGCCAGTCCGCAACCCGCCCAATACGGGTCATTCAGCCGGATGGTGTTGATCGATAGGCATGGCTTCTATCGACCAAATCTGAGCAAGTCCTTGATCGATCACCAAATTCGCAACGACAAACTCGAGGCCGACTGCCGCAGAGCTGTCGCTGAAGATGGTGCGGGCGGTGGGAATCGAACCCACACTCCTTGCGGAACCGGATTTTGAATCCAGCGCCTCTACCAATTCCACCACGCCCGCAGATCGATCATCGACCAAATAGACGCGCCACACTCCTGCTTACACATAGTTGGGCGCGGTTACCGAAATTGGCCGACGAAGATTCTCGAAGTTATTATTTTAAGGCGCTTTCGTGAAAGCGCTTAGTCTCATCGTCTCCTACTCTTCAAACATTTTGAGTGGAGCGAGACTAATGTAAGCTATTGTATTTACAATAACTATAATAAAGACATCATCAACATGTGTTAGGATTTGTGTGAGTTTCAGGTTAGATGAAACGCGTAAACGCATACGATGTAGCTGACTAAGTCGAGTTGGTTCGTCGATTTTACCGTCAGGTCAAAGCCACTCAACTCAGGATAAGTAGGAGGGCGCACAGCAAATGCCACAGTTTCAGCGAACAACTGCGTCGCGCGTCGGCTTGCCAGCCGTTGGCCACAACGCAGAACCTGTTTGCCATACTTGCGTGCGCGTTAATTCTCGGTGTTAGGCAAGCGCGCGATATGTGTAACGCCGGAACGCAACACTACCCTCCCCCGCAGCGAACACGGCGGGCCTCAGGCTCAGCAGATCGTCGATCGTGTTGGCGTTGTAGCCGGATACCTCGCTCCTGATAGCGTGGCGCGTCCATTTTTGCCCGTCGAGGCTGTAATAGAAGGTAACGATGTGGTGATCGTTGACGATCCTCAGGTGCATTCGTCTGGAAGCCGGTGCCGGTTCAGACCAATAGCTAGGCTTGCCGCCGCGATATGAAACCATCTTCTCGCCATTTATGCCCATGCCCAGAAACAGGCGATCATTGAAGAAGAGCAGCAGCCCACCCATAGTCTTGCCGATCAGTTCCAGCTCCACGCTGACTTCGTAGGCACGATCTCCGACCTGCTGGACGAGTGGCGAGGTGTTGTGAGGGCCGGTGCCCTTTCCGGACATCGTCAACGATCCGCCGCCGATCGTGACACGGTTCGTTTCTTCTGGCGGACTGGCATGGAGGTTCCACCGCGTACCGAGGCTTGAGCTGCGGAAGTCATCC
Source organism: Novosphingobium sp. (assembly GCA_031410395.1). Lineage (GTDB taxonomy): Bacteria > Pseudomonadota > Alphaproteobacteria > Sphingomonadales > Sphingomonadaceae > Novosphingobium. The sequence goes on along the minus strand of JANNZB010000136.1, from coordinate 2,186 downwards.
GATCGGGCGATTCCGTGAACGACAGCTTTGCCCTCGGGCTTTGCGAGGGGTCGGGACAGGTCCCCGCCCATAGCCCGGAACCAACCGTCCGTCGTCCATTCAATCGGCTCAAGCAAAGTCTGTCGCCCAAGCGACCGATAGCCATTTTCGTAGCCGTGATACACCATATACCAGCGACTGTCCGGACCCTCGACGCACGTCGCGTGCCCTCTGGACCACCATTGTTCCGTAACACTGCGCGTGCGCTGAATCGGGTTGTGCGGGCAGTGCTCCCATGGCCCATGGATCGAGCGTGATCGTGAAACGATGACCATGTGTCCGGTTGGTGGGCCGCCCGTCCCGCCGACTGCGCTTACCAAATAGAAATAGTCGCCGCGACGAAACAGCTTTGGCCCTTCGAGCGCATATGCCTCGGTTATCCAGTCATCGGGGTAGCGCCAGCCTTCGTAAACAGTCTCCAAAGGTCCATCGGTCTTCAGTCCATCCTCACTTAAGCGGATACGCTTGCCAGCGCTCATGAATAGATAGCGGCGTCCGTCCTCTCCGACGCTGTGCCCCGGATCGATCAGACCACCGATACCGAGGTCGATCGGTTCGCTCCAAGGGCCGTCGATCGATGAAGCATGAATGACATAGATGTTGGCAAAGCTCTTGAAGTCCTTCGACCAAGGTGCCCGCATGAACGGGATGTAGATGAAATAACGGTTGTCATGCTTGACCAGATCGACCGCAAAAACAGTGCCGAGCGGCTTGCTCAATGCCGGGCCGATCGGCGACCAATTCACCAAATCGCGCGAGTGCCAGAGCAGAAGTCCCGGTGCCGCGTCGAATGAGGAGTGCGTCATGTAATAATCGTCGCCATCCTTCAGCACCGACGGGTCGGCATAACCCCCCGCGATGATCGGATTTAGGTAACGACCGTCACCCAGGTCTGCTTTGCGTTGCCCCTCAATGCCGCGTGACCATGTCAAGATATGGCGGCCGTTCGCCCGGTCTTGCCCGATCTCCGGGTCGCCCCCCCTGCGGTTTTGCGCGCTTGCCAATACAGGCATTGCCATCGCGCCTGCGAGTGCGACCTTTATCGCATCACGACGTGTGCTCATCGATAACTCCTAGCAATGGTCGAACCCGTAGGTATCCTGGGCCGACCTCATGTCCCCGCCAGTAATTGCAGTCCGAGCACGCGACGGTTGCGCGCTGCGTCGGGGGCCGCGCCAGCGAAGTCGTCGAATGCGCGCTCGGCCTTGCGGATCATATGTGCAGAAATGAATGGCGCTCCCTCGGCGGCACCCTGCTCGGGGTGCTTCAGGGCGCACTCCCATTCCAGCACCGCCCAGCCCGCATAGTCATACTGAGTGAATTTGGAGAAGATCGCCTTGAAGTCGATCTGGCCATCGCCCAGTGAACGAAATCGGCCTGGCCGCTCTGGCCAATCGGCATAGCCGCCATAGACTCCCGCCCGACCATTGGGGCGGAATTCCGCATCTTTTACATGAAAGCATTTGATACGTTCGTGGTAAATGTCGATGAACGCGAGATAGTCCAGCTGCTGCAGCATGAAGTGGCTGGGATCGTAGAGAATATTGGCGCGGGGATGATTGCCCACCGCATCGAGGAACCGTTCGAAACTGATCCCGTCGTGTAAGTCCTCGCCGGGGTGAAGTTCATAGGCAAGATCGACGCCATTTTCGTCGAAGATATCGAGCAGGGGCCGCCAGCGTCGGGCGAGTTCGGCAAACCCGTCCTCAACCAAACCAGCAGGACGTTGCGGCCAAGGGTAGACCGTTTGCCAGAGCAGCGCGCCCGAGAATGTCGCATGGGCTGTCAGCCCAAGCCGACGGCTGGCGCGGGCCGCCATGCCGACTTGATCGATCGCCCAAGCAGTGCGCTCGGCCGGTTTTCCGCGCACCCCCTCGGCTGCAAAGGCATCGAACAAATCGCCATACGCCGGATGAACAGCGACGAGTTGCCCCTGGAGATGCGTCGAGAGTTCCGAAATTTCCACCCCGGCTTCGCGGCAAGTCCCGGCAACCTCGTCGCAATAGTCCTGGCTGTCGGCTGCGCGAGACAGATCGAATAGGCGCCTATCCCAGGTCGGAATCTGCACCCCCAGGTAACCGAGTTCCGCCGCCCAGCGCGCCATGCCGCCCAGTGTGTCGAACGGCGCTTCGTCACCGGCGAACTGC
>JANNZB010000135.1:0-4842 GCA_031410395.1 Novosphingobium sp. | reverse complement strand
CCGCGCTGCCTGAGACTTTGCTCACCGTGTGGCACAACGTGTTTGAACGCGCCTATGCCCGCGATGGCGAGACAATCCTGGTGCACGGCGGCACCAGCGGCATCGGTTCGATGGCGATTATGCTCGGCAAGCTGTTCGGGCTGACGGTGATCGTCACCTGCGGCGGGCCAGAAAAATGCGCCTCTGCGCTGGAAATCGGCGCTGCCCACGCGATTGACTACAAGAGCCAAGATTACGTTGAAGAGGTTCAGCGCATCACCGGCGGCAAAGGCGTGCAGATTGTCCTCGACATGGTCGCGGGCGAATATGTGGCGCGCAATATGCGCTGCTTGGCCGAGGATGGCCGGCATGTAACTATTGCCGTGCAGGGCGGGATGACGGCGGAGATTAACATGGCGGTGGTGATGGTTAAGCGTTTCACCCTCACCGGATCGACGCTGCGCCCACGCTCAAACGAATTCAAGGCGCTGCTGGTGCATGAGGCGCTCGACAATGTCTGGCCGTCGGTGGCCGAAGGCGCGCTGCGTCCGGTGATGGACATGACTTTTCCTCTCGCCGAAGCAGCGCAGGCGCACGCGCGCATGGAGGCTGGGGCGCATATCGGCAAGATTGTGCTTAAGGTTTGAACATGAAAAAGCTGACACTCCACGAATACGCCGCGAGCGGCAATTGCTACAAGATCCGCCTGACCGCCGCACTGCTTGGCCTGCCCATCGATCGGCGTGAATATGACATTCTGAAGGGCGAAACGCGCACCCCTGAATTCCTCTCACAAGTAAACGCCAATGGCCGCATTCCGGTTCTGCAGATCGATAGCGGCGAAACTGCGTGCTTCCTGCCTGAAAGCAATGCTGCCTGCTGGTATCTGGCTGAAGGCAGCCGGCTGATCCCCGAAGATCGCTTCGCGCGTGCAGATATGCTGCGCTGGATGTTTTTCGAACAATACAATCACGAACCCAATGTGGCGACGCTCCGCTTCTGGCTGGCCTTTGTTGGCGCGGATAATCTGAACGGCATGCAGCGCAGCCAGCTTCCCGGAAAACGCGCAGGCGGAGAGGCGTCGCTGAAACTTATGGATCAGCTTCTGGCAAAGCAGGAGTGGTTCAGTGGTGCATCCGTCAGCCTCGCCGACATCGCGCTTTATGCTTATACCCACGTGGCGGAGGAGGGCGGATTCAAACTTGCCGACTACCCGTCGGTGGGCCGCTGGCTGGCGCGAATTGCGACGCTGCCGGGTTTTGTCCGCCTAAACGATTGATCTGTGACATTTATGTCATAAGCGCAGCCGAAATACGAAAAGCGTCAGGCACATGCAACCGCTGCCATGGCTCGTGCGTATCCTATCCCGCCTGCAAAAAGTTCGGCAGGCGGTATCGAAGGATTACATTTATGAGAGTTAAAACCGCAAGCTATCTGGCGGTCGCAGCAGTATCTGCGCTGTTCGCATCACCAGCACTCGCACAAGATGCCGCGCCAAGCTATACTGGTGCGTACATTTCCATTTTCGGCGGCTATTCGATGCCCAAGGGCGGCGGATCTGACAATTTCGTCTTCGATCGCAATAATGATGGTACGTTTGGCGACACGGTGACGACATCAACAGGTGCCGACGCGTTCAGCCCCGGCTTTTGCAACGGCTCATTCGCAACCAACACGCCAACTACGGGATGCGCAAGGGATGAAAGCCGTACCGATTATGGCGCGCGTCTGGGTTACGACGTGGAAACGGGCAGCAGCCTGGTCATCGGCGGCCTGATTGAATTCAACAAGTCCGAGGCTACTGAATCGACATCAGCTTTCAGCACAACCCCTGCAGCTTATGAGATCACCCGCCGTCTGGATTACGCCGTTTCAGCCCGCGCCCGCTTGGGCGTCAAGGCAGGTTCACGCGCCTTGATCTATGCCACCGGCGGCGGCAGTTATGCCAGAATCAAGCATGATTTCCGCACAACCAACACCGCCAACGCTTTCACGCCATCGCGTGATCGTGACATGGTCTGGGGCTGGCAGGCCGGCGGCGGCGTCGAATATCTTGTGACCGATCATTTTTCGATCGGCGCGGAATATCTCTACTCGCGATACCGCGATAACAAGTATTCCGTCGCAGTGACGGCGGGGACTGCAGGGCCGACCAATGCGTTCCTGCTTGGCGGCGGCCAGACCAACATCAGATCGGGCAGAAGCAACCTGACGCTGGAAACGGCGCGCGTAGTGGCCAGCTTCCGCTTCTGATTAATCGGGTTGCGCGGCGAACAGCGAAGGCTTCATGCCCCGTCTGTTCGCCGCGTTGCCATCCCGATACGATTGGCAGAAACAAGCATCTCGGCACGCGCGCACATGGCAGATCACGCGGCGATACCCGTCCAATGTTTTCACTGCTTGCCCCTGCGGCGTCATTAGCCTAAACGGCCCCGGCAAGGCCGCTCCGGAAAGGGGCGGCCCTTCTTATTTTAAGCCGGAGAGAACCCGTGACCCAACCCACCCCGCTGATGCCCCACGCAACGGCATCGTGGCTCGTTGATACCACCGCGCAGACCTTTGAGCAGATCGCTGAATTCTGCGGCCTGCTCATCCTTGAAGTGCAAGCGATGGCCGATGATCTTGCCAGCTCGAAGTACACCGGGCGCGATCCGGTGCGTTCGGGCGAGCTGACGATGGCCGAGATCGAACTGGGCCAGAATGATCCCGCCTATGCGCTGAAAATGCAGAAGGCACCGGTCAATGTAAACCGCACCAAGGGGCCGCGTTATACGCCGGTTTCAAAGCGGCAGGACAAGCCCGACGGTATTGCCTGGATCATCCGCAACCACCCGGAAATTTCCGACGCGCAGATCGGCAAGCTGATCGGCACGACGCGCAACACGATCACCGCGATCCGAGACCGCAGCCACTGGAACATCGCCAACATTCAGGCGAAAGACCCGGTTACGGTCGGGCTGTGCTCGCAGCGCGAGCTTGATGCCATCGTCGCCAAGGTCGCCAAGAAGGCCGGGATTGTTGATACCGAGGCAGAAATGCGGCTGGGCAATGATCGTGAAGCGCTGATCGAAGAGCTCCGCGCCGAACGCGAAGCAGCCACCAAAGTTGCCAGCGAAGCCGCGCAGGAAGCTGAGGCGGCGGCTTGGCTCGAAGCGAAACGGGCGGCTGAGGCTGCCGGGGAATAAATTCGGCGGGCGCTTTCTTGCGGCGCCGTCGAATTGGTTTCGCGCAGAGGCGCAGAGAGATCTCGTTTGCGGCGAAGCCGCTTTGACAACTGACCTCGTGATTTAGCGGCAATGAACATGAAGCAGGCAAGGCCTGCGGCGCGGAACAACTTCTCTGCGCCATTGCGCCTCTGCGCGCACCAAATTTTCTTCGCTTCGCGGATACCGGCGGAAACATCTCTGCTTGCCCTTTGCCCGCGCCTCGGCCATGCTAATTGACATGAGTGTCAGTAAATCAACCGAGCCTTGGCTTAGCCATTATGGCCATCCCATTCCGTGGGAAACAGAATTCCCGCTACTGTCGCTGCCGGAAATGTTTGCCGCGGCAACGCGTGATCACGGCAAGGCGCCACTGGTCGATTTTCTCGGGCGCACTTTCACCTATTCGCAGCTTTACGCGCAGGCCCGCGTCTTTGCTTCGGGACTTCAGGCGATGGGGATCCAAAAAGGCGACCGCGTCGGACTTTTTTTGCCCAATGTTCCGGTTTATATCCCCGCCTATTACGGCGCGATGATGATGGGCGCGACGGTGGTCAATTTCTCACCGCTCTACACCGCGCATGAACTGGAGGCGCAGGTTGCCGATTCTGGAACACGGCTGCTGGTTACCGTCGATCTTGCCCGCCTGCTGCCCACCGCATTGCAAGTGCTCGGCAATTCTTCGCTCGAAAAACTGGTAGTCGCGCGGTTCACCGCGATGCTGCCGGGTATCAAGGCCTTGGCGTACCGCCTGTTAAGCCGCAAGGATCTGACGCCTATTCCGGCCCACGAAGGCGTGATGTCTTGGAATTCTGTACTTCGCGCGGCTGATCCTGCGCCGGTGGCAATCGATGCGGAACATGATCTCGCCCTGCTGCAATATACCGGCGGCACCACCGGCACCCCCAAAGGGGCGATGCTCACGCACCAGAACCTCACCGCCAATGCCCGCCAGATCAACGGGCTCGATCCACGTTCGGGGGAGCGCGATATGATCGTCGGCGCGCTGCCGCTGTTCCATGTGTTCGCCAATACTGCCGTGCTCAACCGCACCGTGCTCAATGGCGGATGTATCGCCATGCTGCCGCGCTTTGATGCCGCGCTGGTGTTTGCCGCGATGAAACGGCTCAAGCCGACCTCATTCCCCGGCGTGCCGACGATGTTTCAGGCGCTTCTCGACAGCCCGCTATTCGAAGGCGCAGACCTGTCGAGCCTGCGCGTCTGCATTGCCGGCGGCGCGCCACTTCCGCTCAGGATCAAGGAGCGCTGGGAGGCCGCAACCGGGGTGCGGTTGGTCGAAGGTTATGGCCTCACCGAAACTTCGGGGGTGGTCACCGCCAATCCCTATGAGACCGATGACCGGATCGGCACTATTGGCCAGCCGCTTGCGGCAACGCGATTGATCCTGCTTGATCGCGAAGACCCCACCAAACTTGCTCCACGCGGGGTACCCGGCGAGGTGGCAGTTTCAGGGCCTCAGGTGATGCAAGGGTACTGGCAGCGCCCCGAAGAGGCTGCCGTGGCATTTGCCGAGATAAAGGGTGAGCGCTGGCTGCGCACCGGCGATGTCGGCGTGCTTGAGGAAGACGGATATTTCAGCATAGTCGACCGGATCAAGGACATGATCGCGGTCGGCGGCTTCAAGGTGTTCCCCAGCCAG
>JANNZB010000134.1:0-1955 GCA_031410395.1 Novosphingobium sp. | reverse complement strand
CCGGCGGCAGCTCGACCTCTGCGGCGAACCGCGCGGTCGGCACGAAATAGGTCGTCAGCGGCCCAGAACCGCTCTGTTCCAGGATCGGTTCGTTGCACTTGCCGCATCGGCCACGCGAAAGGTTCGGCGGCAAACGTCGCCATTTTGCGTAGGAGATATGGCCTGCCCGGGTCTGCTCCAGATCCCGTCCGCGAACTGCCGTCACGTCAGAAAACGGGAGGCCCGTAAACTCCTGGCAAAATATACAGTGACAGATGAAACGCGCTGCCAAGGGCTTTGCGGCGGTCACCATCGACTCGCCGCAGCGGCATGACGCCAGCGCTTGACTGCTATTGGTGGCATTCTTCACATGCGGTTCCTCTCTATGTCTCAGACTTCTTCGAAGATCGCGGCGCTGGCCCCGTCATCCGGTGATTCATCCTGGCATTGAATGCGCAACGCCGGCCAGATCACTGCACTCCCGCAGATACAGGCACGGCCACCGCTTGATCTGGCACCGGTACGACGGTAATCGGCACGCCGTTGAAGACGGCATCGCCTGTCAGGGTTTCCAGGTTCGTGTCATCGATGATCTGGTTCGCGCTGACTCCCGGCCGTTCTGCCGCGACACGCAGGCGCGTATTGCGCGCATCATGCCCCCAGCCGCGGGGCAAGCTGACGACGCCGGGCATGATCGTGTCGGTGATCTCGACCAGCGGCGGCCCATAGGTTGAAAGAATCGGCGGCAGGCGGCGATTGATTTCCGCAAATGCCTCTTCCCAGCTTGCCGGTTGCAAGATTCCGCCGCGCCTGACTAAAGGTTCGCGGAACTGATCGGGATCGCTGTTCAGTTCCTTCACCGACGCGACTTTTGGACAAATGTGGCCGCGCGAAAGCACATCTTTGCTATCGCCGCGAATGTTGATGACCGAACTGCCATCGACCTGAGCCTCGAGATTGCCCGCGGCCTCGCAGATTGGGCAAATCCGATGTTTCGTCTCTTGTTCGGCCATCGATCCAGTTCCCTCAGCTTCCGTGGTGTTCCTTGGATCCAGCGCCGGGTAGTCTATCGATCTGAAAAACATTCTCCGGCAGGATCTGCACGTAGTCATTCAATCCGCCAGCCCGCACGATTGGCATCGCCGCGGCGGTTTGATATACGCCGTCTTCGATCAATGTCTTATCGATGTGAACGGCGACAACTTCACCCAGGATCATCCAACCATTGATCTTGTCGCCATGGCGATTCCGATACTGGACCACGTCGATCACCTTGCATTCCATTGCCGCGCGACTTTCGGCAACGCGGGGCGGGCGGACAAGGTCGCTGGGAAGGGCGGTCAGCCCTGCGAGCGCGAACTCGTCAACGCCAGGATCCACCGGGGCCGATGTCGCGTTCATTCGCTCGCCAAGCTCACGCGTCACCAGGTTCCACACAAACTCGCCTGATTCGGCGGCATTGCGAATGCTGTCCTTCCACGAAATCCCGGAGTAGCCGAGGATCGGCGGATCGTAGTTGAATGCGTTGAAGAAGCTGTAGGGTGCCAAGTTCATCACGCCATCTGCATCTACGGTGGAAATCCAACCGATCGGTCTTGGCGCAATGATCGCGTTCAGTGGATTATGGCTCAAGCCATGACCCTTGTCAGGTTCATAACTGTGGAAATCAATACCGGCCATGTCTTACTCTCCAGTCAATTGATCATTTCAGGCTGAGAAGCCGGGCGCCAGCTCGGTTCTCCTGCGTGTCGAAGGAATGCAGCACGACTGGAGCATCATCTTCCGCGCGGTGCGGCTCAGGTACCACTTGCCTTTTGCTGGCGGACAATCTCTTCTTCGACCTCGCGCAGACGATCCTTGCCGAAGAACATTTCATCGCCGACAAAAAAGGTCGGGATCCCGAAGGCACCGCGCTCGATCAGGCGCTGCGTCTCGTCCATCAGCATCTGCTTGACCTCAGCGTCCTGCGATTTTGC
>JANNZB010000133.1:0-1979 GCA_031410395.1 Novosphingobium sp. | reverse complement strand
GGCTATGTGATCGACGATGCCAGCGTCGCTTGCGCGTTGCCGCAGGGCTGGGCGCTGGCGGTGGCGCAGGCGGCGGCGCGGCATGGTGCGGACCGCGTGGTGGCGGAGGCGAACAACGGCGGCAAGATGGTCGAAACCGTGCTGCGCGCCGCTGACAGCGGATTGCCGGTGCGGCTGGTCCACGCCTCACGCGGGAAAGCGGCGCGGGCGGAGCCGGTGGCGCTGCTCTACGCGGCGGGGAAGGTGCGTCATGTCGGCGCTTTTCCCGCGCTGGAGGACGAGCTGTGCGGGCTGATCGCTGGCGGCGGGTACGAGGGGCCGGGGCGGTCGCCGGACCGCGCCGATGCGTGTGTGTGGGGCTTGAGCGAGTTGATGTTGGGGAAGGTGCGGGGCGGGCCGCGGGTGAGGCTATTGTAATTCGTCTCAACTTCGTCGAAATAAACCTTAATGGAAAACACCTCTCGTCTCAGGCAATATATCCCACAAGTGGAAGTGCTTGCGAAAACGTGGTATGACAATCCCATTCAGAACATCGCAGTTGATCCAATTGGAGAATTTTCTCCGACCGCCGACGGCGCATGTCGAGTAAGGTTTGAAAGCTGGCGAATAGGGTTTGTGAAGCCACGGCCAGAAAGCGCAAATCTTCGGGTCGTAGTTAATGAGAAGATCGCGTCCGATCTGGGGTTTTTACTTGATCTTCCAGTTGCCGCTGTCGTTGTTCGTGAGCCAGATACGACATGGTCGTCTCGGTCGGCCTTGTCGCTGGCTGCTTTGGCTTCGGCGCGGCCTTGGGACGTCGCCGACGCTGATAGAGACGCGGAGCTTGATAATCGCCTGGAGGCGCTTCGTGTGTTTTGGTCGTGGATCGGTGATGTCGATCATAACGGAAATCAGGGCAATCTACTCTATGAGCGAGCGAGCCAAGAAGTCCGCATTCTAGCGATTGATCATTCCTATGCGCTTGGCCACGGAGGTATCGATGCGGCATCCGCACCTCCCTCGGCCGGATATGGCCAAGCTCAGAGCGATGTGGCTTTGATTCGAAATTCAATCATCGATCGAATTGAACAAATCGATATGCCGACCGTTAATAACATAGTTAGCCGTCTTGCAGGTGACATGTTTACGGTTCATGACGCACAGGAGGTCGTAGATTGGCTTGAAGTGCGCCGACAGAATCTGCGCCGCTTGCTAACAGTTTAAAAATGGAGACACGGAATGCTAGTTACCCATAGCGCGGTTTGGCGGATTGAATTCCGGACTGACGCTACGCGTGCTGATGCGCCGGTCATCCCGTTGGGTGTCCTTCGCGAATCATGCGTAGCCGACGACGGTCGATTCCTGGGATTGATTTTTCGACCAAAACTTAGCCCGCTTGAATCCGACAAAATGAATTTCGACACTTGGCCTGAACTGAGCGAAGCGCGCCTCGAGTCGTTCATGAATGACTTGTTTGAGAGAGCTTGGGCGCAGAGCTGTGAAGCTGTCGACGGAACTCTCGGTGCTGAGCGGATAGCTGCGCTCTATTCGCAGCATTCGGCACTGACTTTTTTGAAAAGCCCAGCGCGGGAATGTCAGGCACAGACTTGGCAACGACTCCAGCTTAGTCTTCACGAAAGTTTGTTCGATCACGAAACTTGGCTAGTTCCAGCGTTGACGGCTCCTGTTTTGCCAATGCGGCGTAAACCGGTTGTGCAGCCTGTCCATCCTCAAATGTCGCCAGAGATTGTCTTGAAGGCTGCCTAGCCGGCAGTCCTATGACTAACAACTTAGACCCGCCGAAAGGCGGGTTTTTTTTGGGAAATCGACATCATGAAATTCTTCGGCTGGAAATCAGCCGGGCGCGACTTGTCGCGTCCGGTGCTTTCGCGTGGGTTTTCGACCTGGGCGGGGGCGAATAATCTTGGTGAGTGGCCGCGTGGTTATGAACCACAGGTGCGCGATGGGTATATCGGCAATCCGGTGGCGCAGCGGGCGGT
>JANNZB010000132.1:0-9655 GCA_031410395.1 Novosphingobium sp. | reverse complement strand
TTCACGCTGGCGCTGGCAACGCTTGGCAGTGTCGGCCTGTTTACGCTGCTCATTCAGATTGTCAGCGCGGCCATAAAGTTTGCCGTGACCACTTACTTGATGGGCGACCTCGCCCAAGTTTCTGCCGCGACCGATCCCATGGCGCGCCTGGCGGTGTTTGGCTCGGGCGGATTTTGGCTGTTATTGGTCAGTTCCGTCTTGCTGAGTTCGCTGATGATCGCCGGTTCGCTTGATGGCCTGATCAAAGCGGCCTGGGGAAAGCAAACCTCGCTCGCTGACTGTTTTTCCGCCGGGCTAGCCAAAGCTCTGCCTGCGCTTGGGCTTTATATCCTGTGGTTCCTGGGGGTCGGCCTCGGCTGGATACTGCTGGTGGTACCCGGCCTTATCGCGATGACCATGTGGTCTGCGTCAATGCCGGTACTGATCGGCGAGAATACCGGCGTGTTTGAAGCATTTGGCCGAAGCCGCGAACTGACGCGCGGATCGCGCTGGGCGATCTTTGGTACACTTTTCATCTTCATCATCGCTATTTACGGCATTTTGTTCGGCATCATCGGCGCGATTGTCGGCGGGGGAATGCAATTTGCCGCCCAAATGAACGCAAACCCATTGGCCGCGATCGCTGCAATCCCGATTGGCTGGCTGTTCGGCGTGCTGCTCAATGCCCTGCTGGCATCGATTTATGTCGAGACTGTCTCAATCAAAGAGGGCAGCCCTAGCGGCCAGCTTGCACAAGTGTTCGACTAACCTTCGCTAAACCGCGCAGGTTCTGACAGCTGGAATGGCAGCTCGCTCGATGCCACCCCCGATGTTTTGCCGTTGTCGTGGATCAGCGTCACCCGGCCCAACCCGGCGTTGATCACCACCCCGACAACCGTATCAACCCAAGCGTGCAATTGTGCGCGCTGTTTGGCGATTGCGGCATCGCCGACATGTGCCTCGCCGGAGGATTCGACCTCTGCGCCAAATTCAAGCGCGCGCTCTACCGCTTCGTCAACTACCCGCGCTTTGTCCATCACTGGCTCCTTAACCATATCATTGGCCGCACTGGCAACAACTGACAAGTGGTGGAAGGACTTGGCAAGTGTCGATATAGTGCCGCAATGCGACCGCTATTAGCCCTCATTGCCGCCGCGATGACCACTCCGCTGGCTGCCGAGCCACCCGCAAGCGTCGCCGTCGCATTCGACCGGCAGTCGATCACGCCGGTGCTCACCGAAGGTTTCGCCGACCGCGCCACCGGGCGAACGGTCACCGCAAATGATCCAGTGCGCGTTGCCAGCATTTCCAAGCTGGTGACCACGCTGGGGGTGATGCGGCTGGTGGACAGCGGCAAGCTCGATCTTGATCGCGATGTTTCTGCCTATCTCGGCTGGTCGCTGCGCAACCCGGCTTTCCCCAACAAGGTCATTACGCTCAGGCTGCTGCTTTCACACCAGTCGAGCCTGCTCGATGGGCCGGATCTGTACATCATCCCGCCGGGCGAAACTCTGCGCGGCCGCCTCGCCGATCCGCGTGTCTGGGATGCGGGCCATGCGCCGGGATCGGGCTGGTTCCATTACACCAACCTCAATTTCCCGGTTGCGGCGAGCGTGATGGAGGCGGCCACTGGTGAACGGTTTGACCGCCTGATGCGGCGGCTGGTGCTGAAGCCTTTGCGGCTCGATGCCTGCTTCAACTGGTCAGGATGTTCGGCAGGTGCGGCTAACCGCGCTGTCGTGCTTTACCGGGCGAGCGGAGCTGTGGCCAAGGATGATCTCAAGGGGCAGGCGCCGTGCCCTGTGGTCACGGCCGAGGGCGCTGTCTGCAATTTGGCCGACTATGTTCCTGGCTGGAATGGCGCGCTGTTTTCGCCTCAGGGCGGCCTCAGGATCTCTATGCGGGATCTCGCCAGGATCGGGCGGTTGCTGGCGCGGCAAGGTAAGGGCTTGATCAGCGCCGGCAGCTATCGCGAAATGACCCGGCCGCAATGGCAATTCAATGGCAGCAATGGGCTGGGTGAGGATGGTTCGGAGATCAGAATATTCTGCAATTACAGCCTCGCCACGCACCAGATCGGATCGCGCGGGGCGAAGTGCCACGATGACCTGTTCGGTGACGGAGTGGCGCGGCTGGGCCATTCGGGCGATGCCTATGGCCTCAAATCCGGGCTATGGTGGGACCCGGTGAGCGGCAAGGGGCTTGCCTTCTTCACCACCGCCGTGGCCGAAACCGATGCTGGCCACCGTAGCGCCTTCACCGCGCGCGAAGAAACTCTGGTCGATCGTGCCCGCCGGTAAATCAGTCGCGTCGATTCCGGTGGCAACTCGGGCCTGAGCGGTTCCCAATGTGCTAGGTGATCTGTCATAGGCACGCCCGTGCTCGAACTCGCCGATCTCCTCCCCGCGCTGCATTCAACCTTCGGCTTCTCGTCGTTTCGCGGGGTGCAGGAAACGGTCGTGCGCCGGGTGCTTGGCGGCGAATCGCTGCTCGCAGTAATGCCGACTGGCGCTGGCAAATCGCTGACCTTTCAATTGCCCGCGACGCTGATGCCGGGCACCTGCGTTGTGGTTTCACCGCTGATTGCATTGATGCATGATCAACTGCGTTCGGCGCAGGCCAACGGCATTCGCGCCGCCAGCCTGACCAGCGCTGACAGTGACCGTGAAGCGACGATTGAGCGATTCCGCGCTGGCGATCTTGATCTGCTCTACGTAGCGCCTGAACGTGCCAGCCAGCCGCATTTCCGCGAATTGCTCGGTGCCGGGGAAGTAAGCCTTTTCGCGATTGACGAGGCGCACTGCGTTTCTGAATGGGGCCACGATTTCCGCCCCGATTACCGCCTGCTGCGCCCGCTGATGGACATGTTTCCTGTCGCCCCCCGCCTCGCGCTGACGGCAACGGCGGACGAACGCACCCGCGCCGATGTCCTGACGCAGTTGGGCATTCCCGAAGCCGGGCTGATCGTTGCCGGGTTCGATCGGCCTAACATCCGCTACATCATCCAGCACCGGCAGAACGGGTTCACTCAGCTGCGCGACCTGCTGAAATCGCAGTCCGGCCCCGGCATCATCTACGCGCCCACCCGCAAGAAGGTTGATGATTTGGCAGAACGGCTGGCAGAAGCCACCGGCCGTCCGGTGCTGCCCTATCATGCCGGGCTGCCGCCCGAAGTGCGCAGTGCAAACCAGGCGGCATTCGTCGCCAGCGAAACCATGGTGGTGGTGGCCACCGTGGCCTTTGGCATGGGGATCGACAAGCCCGATGTGCGCTTCGTCGCCCATGCTGGGGTTCCCAAATCGATCGAGTCCTACTATCAGGAAACCGGCCGTGCGGGGCGTGATGGCGATGATGCAGTGGCGGTGATGTTCTGGGCGGGCGGCGATTTTGCCCTAGCCCGCCAGCGGATTGATGAACTTGACGAGCAACGACGAGCGGGCGAGCGCACCCGGCTCGATTCGCTGGCCACACTGGTGGAAACCGGCACCTGCCGCCGCGAAGTTCTGCTGCGGCATTTTGGCGAGTATCCGCCCGGCAATTGCGGCAATTGCGATAACTGCCTCGATGCCCCCGGCGTAACCGATGCCACGGTGATCGCGCAGAAACTGCTTAGCGCGGCATTCCGCACCGGGCAGTCATTTGGGCTGGGGCATCTCGAAAAAGTGCTCACCGGCGCGCACGATGACCGGGTGGTGCAGCGCGGCCACGATCAGCTCTCGGTTTTTGGCATCGCCTCTCAGGATGAGGCGCGGTTGATCAAACCGGTTGCAAGGGCATTGCAGGCGCGCGGCAGTCTGGTCGCAAATGAGCATGGCGGGCTGGCTTTGGCAGGCGACGCAAGGGCGATCCTCAAGGGCGAAATATCGCTACAAGTTGTCCTGCCTCCCTTGCGTGAACGCCGCCGCAAGCGGGATCGCGCCGGCGGAATCAACCCGATCGGCGACCCGCTGTTCGAAGCCCTGCGTGCGCTGCGCCGCGAACTTGCCGAAGCGCAGGGCGTTCCGCCCTATGTGATTTTCCACGACGCGACCTTGCGCGAAATTGCCCAAGCGCGGCCTTCAAACCTCTCAGATATGGGCGGAATTTCTGGCGTGGGTGACCGTAAGCTGGAAGCTTGGGGCCAGGCTTTCCTCAACGTGGTACGGCAATTTTGATTGTTCCTCCCAGAATTGGGGGCTGTAGTGATATGGATTCACGGCCAACAATTGTCGGCATGACGGTGGTTTAGGTTTCGGCGCACATGCTAGGCACTTGACAGCCTCAATTAATGCGATATTAAAGTGATATCACATTAATTGAGGGGGCCAATATGACCGATCCACATCCTGCAATGACCATCAGCCGCGAGCGCTCTGCCTGGAGCACCAGCGGATATCTTATGCTGGTTCTGTTTGTCGCACTGCTGCTCATTTTTGTCTGGCGACTTATCAGCTTTGCCGCAGGCCAACCAAGCGACGGCGAAGTCTTCGCCTTCATTGGCAGCGTGGTGCTCCTGCCACTTTTGCTCGTGCTCATCGCCAAGGGCTTTTACATGATCCAGCCTAATCAGGCCGCGGCGATCATGCTGTTCGGTTCGTATCGCGGCACCGATCGCAATACCGGGCTGCGCTGGGTCTGGCCGTGGATGGGCAAGACGCGAATTTCGGTTCGCGCCAACAACCTGATTTCTGATCGTATCAAGGTCAACGACCTGCGCGGCAATCCGATTGAAATGGCGGCGCAGGTGGTCTGGCGGGTGACTGACACAGCGCAGGCGCTCTATGATGTCGATGATTACAAGGCCTTCGTTATGGTGCAGATCGAAGCGGCGGTGCGCACCATCGGTTCGCGCTATCCCTACGATGATTTCAGCCACGCCGAGATTACCCTGCGCGGCAACCACGATGAAGTTGGCATCGAACTGCGCAAAGAGCTTATCGCGAGGCTGCAATTGGCGGGCATCACGGTTGATGAATGCGGCTTCACCCACCTTGCCTATGCGCAGGAAATTGCCGGGGCTATGCTCCGCCGTCAACAGGCGGAAGCCGTGGTCGCTGCGCGCAAAACGCTGGTCGAAGGCGCGGTTGGCATGGTCGAAATGGCGCTCGATATGCTCAGTGCAAAGGGCGTCGTTCATCTTGATGACGAGCGCAAGGCAGCGATGGTTTCCAACCTGATGGTTGTGCTCTGCGGTGAACGCGACACGCAGCCGGTGCTCAATACTGGCTCGTTGTACCAGTAGTCTGGATGATGGCATTTCCGGCGCGTAAATCCTTTCCACTGCGGCTCGATCCGGCGTTGTTCAGTGCGCTGGAGCGGACGGCGGCGGCGGATTTCCGTTCGGCCAATGCCCAGATCGAAGTCCTGTTGCGCGAAGCAATGGCGCGCCGCGGAATTAAGGTTGAGGTGAGCCCACCGCCCAGGCGCGGCCGCCCAGTGAAAGATCGAGATGATGCCCAATAGACGCGCCGTCACTTCTGCACAGATTGCCCGCGATAGCCGAATTCTGTGGGCCATGCTGGCGCTTGGTCTGGCGGGTGTAGCTACGCTTGCGCTGGTGCCGTTTGAATCGATCCTGCCGCCTAAACTGCACATTCCGCGCATCATGTTGCTGATCCAGCCAGCCATCATCACGAGTGCCTGCGCGGGGCTTGGGTGGTGGACTTTTCCGCGCACTGGACTTGGTGCGCCGGTGATCAGTTCGGCGCTGGCAAGCAGGCCTTGGTTGCCGCCACTTCTGCAAGGCGCTCCGGCGGCGGCGGCTACGGCGGCAATTGTTGCAGCGATTCTGGTTGTCTATGGCCTGTTAACCGCAGGTGTGAAGACGGCGATGCCGCAGCTAGACATCCCGCTACTGGCACGGCTGGGTTATGGCGGAGTGGGCGAGGAGATCATTGCCCGTTGGGGGCTGCTTACCGCCTTCATGGCGCTCGCACTGCGTCTAGGGCGCAGTCGTGGAGCTGCATTCTGGCTCGCTAATACGCTTGCAGCACTGCTGTTTGCGCTGGGCCATTTCGGTGTGCTGTTTGCCATGGTGCCGCACCCCCCGGTTTGGCTGATGCTGGCTATATTGCTCGGCAATTTTGTTCCCGCTATGGCCTTTGGCTGGCTTTACCGCCGCTTCGGAATTGAATCAGCAATGCTTGCTCACGGCGGGGCGCACGCCCTGTTTGTTGCCGTGGCGGCGACCGGCGTGGTTAGCGGTTAGGGCTTTGACAATTTTGATCGACCTTAAGGAGAATGGTGATGGCCGATCCGGAGACTGCATGGTTTGCTCACAGAAACTATGGCATTGGCGCAGGAATGCCGATCCGCTGGCAGGGCTGGGCGCTGATTGTCGCGCACCTGGCCTTGACGATGGTCGGACTGCCTTGGGCCAAAACCAACTTCGGCGGTTTCGCCACCTATGTCGGGATAATTATGCTGATCGCTTTGCCGATTTACGCCGCCAAGACCGAAGGCGGCTGGAAATGGCGCTGGGGTAGAAACTAAACCCTGTTTACCCGATCTTGACCTGCTGAGACTAGAATTGCCGCCATGAAGATGGCCAGAACTCTTATCGCAGCGGCACTCGGCGCATCGGTGCTGCTTCCTGTTCAATTGCTCGCCCAGGGCGCGGCGCCCTATACCATAGTCGAAAACGGGCGGACGTTTTCGCGGCTGCAAGACGCGGTCAATGCCATCGGCGGCGGCACCGGGACTATCCATATCGCGCCGGGTCGCTACTCCGATTGCGCGGTGCAGAGCGACGGCGATGTCAGCTTTATTGCCGAAGTCCCCGGCCAATCAGTGTTCGAGGGCGAGGCCTGCGAGGATAAGGCCGGGCTGGTGCTGCGCGGGCGGTCAACCCATGTCGAAGGGCTGGTTTTTGCAGGTGAGCATTCCAGTTCGGGCAATGGCGCGGGCGTGCGCGCGGAACGCGGCAGGATCAGCATTTCGCAAAGCTGGTTCCGTGATAGCCAGCAGGGCATCCTGTCATCCGATGATCCCGCAGGCTCGATCACCGTTGATAAATCGACATTTACCCGGCTCGGCACCTGCGCCTTCAGCGCGGGCTGCGCGCATTCGATCTATGTCGGCAACTTCGGTTCGCTCACCGTTACCCGCAGCCGTTTCGAGATCGGGCGCGGCGGACACTACCTCAAAAGCCGCGCCGCCCGGATCGGCGTGTTTGGCAACAGTTTTGACGATTCGGCGGGCAAGTGGACCAATTACATGATTGATCTGCCCGCTGGCGCCACCGGCCGCATTGCCAATAACTGGTTCGTGCAAGGGCGGGAAAAGGAAAACTATTCTGCTTTTATCGCCGTCGGGGCAGAAGAAAAACTGCACAGTTCTGCGGGCCTGATGATCGAAGCCAACGATGCGCGTCTGGTTCCGGGGCTTGATCGTCCAACCGCCTGGGTGGCCGACTGGTCGGGTGAGGCGTCGCTGGGGGCCAATACTTTGGGCGAGGGGCTGAAGCGATACGAGCGCCGCTGACCTAGAGCAAATGCCCCGCCCGATCGCGCTTTGTGGTGAGGTAACGCGCGTTGTGCGGGTTTGCCGGAAGCTGATGCGGAACGCGTTCGGCCACCTCCACACCTTCGCTCTCGAGGGCTAAAACCTTGGCCGGATTGTTGGTCATCAGCCGTATTTTGCTCACGCCCAGCAGCGCCAGCATCCGCGCCGCAACGGGGAAATCGCGCGCTTCTGTAGGCAGGCCGAGCCGGTTATTGGCATCAACGGTATCGAATCCCTGGTCCTGCAGTTCATAGGCGCGCAGCTTGTTGATCAGGCCAATCCCGCGCCCTTCCTGGCGCAGATAGAGCAGCACGCCCCAGCCGCCACCCGCCGATTCCTGCGCCATCGCGTGCAAAGCCGCGTCCAGTTGTGGACCGCAATCGCACTTCAGACTGCCGAGAATGTCGCCGGTCAGACATTCCGAATGAAGCCGCACAAGTGGTGCAATGTCGCCGCATTGGGTGCCAATTACCAGCGCAACATGCTCGCGCAGATCATCGGCTGAACGAAAAGCGACGATTTCGGCATTTTCATCCGCCGAAATTGGCAGATGCGCCCGTGCGGCAATCGCGAGGTGCCGGGTGTCCTGCCACTCGGCAAGATCGCCGCTCGAAACCACCTGCGCTTCCCCCCCCGCCGACGGGTCAACCAGATAGGCGGGCAATATTCCCGCCAGCCTCGCAAGGCTCATCGCGGTGCGCGCTGCGCCCTCATGGTCGATATGTTCGGCGAGGAACGGCCCCTTCATCGGGTGGGCCAGATCGAGCGCCGGATCGGCGAGCACGCGCGCGTGGGCGAGATCAAAAGCCTCCGCCCCGCGAATCAGCACCGGCGATTCGGGCACCGCCGCCTCGCGCTGGTTGGCGAGCTTGAGCGTCACCGCCCGCGCCGCCGAGATCAGCATCCGCGATGATGTCATCCCCGGCGCAAAACCGGTTTCCGCCGGCAGCAGCCGCAAAACCCCATCGACCTCGATCGGCCAGCCGTGCCGCAGCGCATCGAGCGCCAGGGCAACACGGCGGGTCGCCCTCAAATGGCGAACTCGGTGATCAGCGGCACGTGGTCCGATGGCTGCTCCCAGTGCCGGGTTTCTTCAACGAAGCGGTGGCTGGATGACTGCGCCGCGAGGTCAGGCGAGGCCCACATGTGATCAAGCCGCCGCCCGCGATCCTTTTCCTGCCAGTATGTGCGGTATGACCACCACGACCAGTTGCGTTCCGGCGCCGGGATATGCTTGCGCCCCAGATCGACCCAACCGTGGGCATCGGCAAAACGGGCGAGCGTTTCCACCTCCAAGGGCGTGTGGCTGACCACTTTGAGCAGCGCCTTGTGATCGTAAACGTCGCTCTCGAGCGGCGCGATGTTGAAATCGCCGACGATCAGCGTCGGCCGGTCAAGCGCATCCGCCCAGCGGGTCATGCGTTCGAGGAAATCGAGCTTCTGACCGAACTTGGCGTTGACTTCACGGTCAGGAATATCGCCGCCCGCCGGGATATAGACGTTTTCAAGGATCACATCGTGTCCGAGCAACTCCACCCCAACGTGCCGCGCCTCGCCGTTCGCCTGCCAGTCATTGCGGGTAAGCTCGCGCAGGGGAATGCGGCTGACGGTGGCGACGCCGTGATAGCCCTTCTGGCCGTGAACCGCGCGGTGAGTATATCCCGCCGCCTCAAACGCCGCGTGCGGGAACAGATGCTCCTCACACTTGATCTCCTGCAAGCACAGCACATCGGGCCTCTGCTCATCCAAAAACCGCACGACCTGCTCCGCGCGCAGGCGGACCGAATTGATGTTCCAGGTGGCAACAGAAAGCATGGGAGTGGCTTTACCGCCGAATCGCCGGGCTGCAAGGTGGAGAAGCAGAAGGATTCGGTTCGCGCAGAGGCGCAGAGGCGCAGAGAAGTTTGTTTCGCGTGGAGACGCGGAGACGCGGAGGAGGAGTTAGTCTCAACGGCGCAGCCGTTCTCAAATCTCAAACTCACCTCAACAGGCGAGGACATACATTTTGAAAGGCCTTCGGCCAGAAACAGTTTCTCCGCCCCTCCGCGTCTCCGCGCGACAAAGTCTTCCACTTATTCTCTGCGCCTTTGCGCCTCTGCGCGAACCAAATTCGCGCAACGCTTGGCTTCGAGCCAACCAAACCAAGATAAAAGAAAACCCTCGGTCCGGGGGCATTGGACCGAGGGTTCCTTTT
>JANNZB010000131.1:0-2851 GCA_031410395.1 Novosphingobium sp. | reverse complement strand
CGCGGGCCGCAGCCTGAGATACCCTATAGCCAGCGCAAGCAGCACGCCCATCGCCAGCGAAACCAGCGTTGCCTGTTTGGGATCAACCAGCGCCGGATAGCGTTTGAACAGGAATGTCCCGGCCAGTGCGGTTGCGGGAATGATGAGCGCAATCAGGAACAGGCCGTTCCCGTGGCGGGCCGATCTTTGTTGCTTGGTAGCGCCCTCGACTTCGCCCCGAACGCCCCGCCCAAGCCCGCCAAAACCGGCGATGCCGACCAGTCCAAGCGCCAGAAGCCCGTTGCCGAAATCCCCCAGCCGGTCACCCATCAGCATGCTCACCGCCAGCAGCCCCCAGAAGGCCGCATTCCCATACCGCTTCGGATTGCTGGCGTCGCGCAGGCTCAGTGCCGAAAAAGCCAGAAACATCATTCCGGCCAGCGCATAGATATAGGCAAGGCCAATCATTGGGCCGCACCCGCGCTACGAAGCCGCCCTTCCAGCCGCCACAGCCGGAAACCGTGGATCAGGAACGCCGCAATCGCGGTCGGGATCGCCCAGAGCGAGAGCTGGAACGGCTCAAGATCAATATGATATTGCGCCAGGATCCCCTTCATCAGCAGGATTGATCCGATTGCGAGGAAAATATCCTCTCCAAAGAACAGGCCTATATTGTCGGTGGCTGCGGCATAGGCCTTCACCGTTTCGCGCTCCGCATCGCCCAATGCGCCGTTCTGAACCTCGGCAGCCGCTTCGGCCATTGGTGCGACAAGCGGGCGCACCGTTTGTGCGTGGCCTGCCACCGATGTGAGGCCCATCGCAGAGGTAAGCTGGCGCAGCAGCAGATACCCGGTCAGCAGCCGTCCCACGGTCGCCCCTTTCATGCCCGAAATCAGCGCCCGCGCCCGTTCCTGAAGGCCGAAAGCTTCGAGCAGGCCGATCACTGGCAGCACAATCCAGATGATACTGACATAGCGGGCATCGTTGAACGCCTTGCCAAACGCCGCAATGATCGCGTGGAGATCAAGCCCCGCCGCCAGCCCCGTGACCAGCGCGGAAGTGACCACCACAAGCAGCGGATTGAAGCGCAGCATGAAGCCCGCCACGATCACGCCGATACCCGCCAGCACCCACATCAGCCCGCCTCCCCAAAGCCGCCACCGCCGGGCGTTTCAATGACAAACACATCGCCCGGTGCCATCCGCGCCGTGGCAGTGGAGGCAAGCGTTTCACTCGCCCCATCCGCCCGTTCCACCCGGTTGATGCCAACAGCGCCCGGTTCGCCCCCTGCCAGCCCGAAGGGCGGCACAATCCGGCGGTTGGAGAGAATGCCGGCCTCCATCGCCTCGAGAAAGCGGATGCGCCGCACCGCGCCGTCCCCGCCCCGAAGGGCACCCTCCCCGCCCGAGCCGCGCCGGATCGAGAATGCCTCCAGCAGCACGGGGAAGCGCGTTTCCAGAATCTCGGGATCGGTCAGCCGGCTGTTGGTCATATGCGTCTGGATCACCGACGTGCCGTCAAATCCCGGCCCCGCGCCCGATCCCCCTGCGATGGTTTCGTAATATTGGTGGCGATCATTGCCGAAGGTGAAATTGTTCATCGTCCCCTGCGCCGCGGCCATCGCGCCCAGCGCCCCGAACAGTGCGTCAGTGATGACCTGGCTCGTCTCCACATTGCCCGCGACCACTGCGGCGGGATAGCGCGGATTGAGGAAGCAACCTTCAGGCACGATGATCGTGATCGGGCGCAAGCACCCCTCGTTCATCGGAATCGGGTCGTCGATCAGCGTGCGCACAACATAGAGCACGGCGGCACGCACCACAGGCAGCGGCGCGTTGAAATTGCCCGGAAGCTGATCACTGCTGCCGGTAAAATCGACAATCGCCGTGCGCGCATCCCGGTCCACCGACACGCGCACCGAAACGACGGCGCCATTATCCATCGCATAGTCGAATTGTCCGTCAGAAAGCCGCGCGATCAGGCGGCGCACGGTTTCCTCCGCATTGGCCTGAACATGGCGCATATAGCTTTCCACCACATCCTGTCCATAATCGCTGGCAGCGCGGCGCAGTTCGGCAGCGCCTTTCGCGCACGCTGCGACCTGCGCTTTCAGGTCGGCGATATTCTGGTCGACATTGCGCGACGGCCAGCGCCCCGAGGCAAGGAGCGCGCGCGTTTCCTCGTCCAGAAAACGCCCCTGGTCGACCAGCAGCACATTGTCGATCAGCACGCCTTCTTCATCCACGCTCCGGCTGTTCGGCGGCATTGATCCGGGGCTGATACCGCCAATATCGGCATGATGCCCTCGTGCCGCCACGAACCAGGCAGGCTGCGCGTCACCGGCCCCCACAAACACCGGCATGATCACCGTGATGTCAGGCAGATGCGTGCCGCCATCATAAGGCGCGTTGAGCGCATAGACATCGCCTGCCCGCATTCCGCGCCCGTCACGCGCGCCGCCCCGCCGGGTGAGAATCGTGCGGACGCTTTCCCCCATCGAACCCAGATGCACCGGCATGTGGGGTGCGTTAGCCACGAGATTGCCCTCGGGATCGAAAATCGCGCAGGAGAAATCGAGTCGCTCCTTGATGTTGACCGAGTAGCTGGTGTTCGCAAGAGTGACGCCCATCTGCTCGGCAATGGCCATGAATAAATTGTTGAAGACCTCAAGCAGTATAGGATCCGCCGTGGTGCCGATCGCATGGACGCGCGCAATCTTTTTTGTGCGCTTGAGCAGGAGATGATTGTGCCGCGTTACCGACGCGCGCCTTTCCGGCTCCACGACAGTGGTCGCATTCGGCTCCTTGATGATGGCAGGCCCGGTGATGACATCGCCCGGACGCAGATCCTCGCGATAAAATACCTGGGTTAC
>JANNZB010000130.1:0-3232 GCA_031410395.1 Novosphingobium sp. | reverse complement strand
CACGCTTGTCGGCGAGCACAGCCACCCGGTCACAAATCGCATAGAGCGTATCGAGATCGTGGGTGATCAGGAACAAGGTCAGCCCCAGTGTTTCCTGCAATTCGCGAGTCAGGTTATCAAATGCGGCGGCACTGATCGGATCAAGCCCGGCGGTGGGCTCATCGAGAAACAGAAGTTCTGGATCGAGCGCCAATGCCCGGGCGAGGCCGGCACGCTTGCGCATTCCGCCAGAAAGCTCGGCCGGATACTTGTCCGCCGCTTCTTCAGGCAGGCCTGACAGCACAACCTTGTAGAGCGCAATTTCGCGCCGCAATTCACTGCTGATTTCGGGATAGAATTCGCGCAGCGGCACTTCGACATTTTCCGCCACGGTCAGCGTGGAAAACAGCGCGCCGCCCTGAAACAGCACGCCCCAGCGGCTACGGACATCAATATCATCATCGTCATCAGCATCGGTGATCGAACTGCCAAGCACTTCGATCTCGCCCGTTTCAGGAAGTTGCAGCCCGATGATAGAGCGCATCAGCACCGATTTGCCTGTGCCCGAACCGCCAACAACGCCAAGAATTTCCCCGCGCCGCACCGCGAGCGACAGGTTTTCGTGTACGGTCTGTTCGCCGAAACAGTTGCTTAGCCCCTCAATCTCGATGGGGTATTCGCCGGAAAACCGCTGCGGCGGAATCCATGGCTCACCGTCATCACCCAGAAGGACTTCGACCTCGCTCATCCCCAACCCACCGAAGTGAAAAACACGGCAAAAAATGCATCCATAACGATTACCATAAAGATAGCCTGCACCACCGCCATCGTCGTGCGAAGACCTACCTCCTCGGCATTATCTTTGACCTGCATTCCCTGATAACAGCCAGCCAGCGCGATCACGAGACCGAAGAATGGCGCCTTGACCAGTCCGACCCAGATATCATGCATCAACACCACTTCGCGGATGCGGGCCAGAAAGGTGAAAATCGGAATGCCAAGCGTCACCCCCGATATCACCGCGCCGCCGATTATAGCGGTGCAAGCGGCATAGAACCCGAGCAGCGGCATCATCAGCACCGAGGCAAGGATGCGCGGGATCACCAGCGCCTCAATCGGCGAAACGCCAATGGTGCGCATCGCGTCAATCTCTTCGGTGAGCTTCATGGTGCCGATCTGCGCGGCGAAGGCTGAACCCGATCGGCCAGCAACCATGATCGCGGTCATCAGCACACCAAGTTCACGAAGCGAGATTCGCCCGGTGAGGTTCACCGTGAGCATTTCTGCACCGAATTCCTTCAGCTGCACCGCGCCCTGCTGGGCAATGACGATGCCAACGAGAAAGCACATAAGCCCGATGATCGGCAGAGCGGTTACACCGACCTGTTCAATCTGTGACGAGACTGCCTGGCGCCTAAGCCGCGATGGGTGACGGATGATCTGGCCAAAGGCGACGACAATTCCGCCAAAGAATCCCATCGATCCGATCAGCCCGCGCCGCGCCGCGAACATTTTTTTACCAAGAGCGGCTGGCACCACTTCAACTGGGGTGGGCTCATCGGCTTCGGCTTCAGGCGCGCCGCTTGATTGGTTGACCGCTGCGATCAGCCGCTGGGCCTTTTCGCTCGCCCCGGTGATCTCCGCCCCGGTATCGCGCGAAACCCGCCAGGCGATCCACGCGCCGACCGTGTCGATCTCGGTAACGGCGGAAATATCAACCGCGGTTAGCCCTTCGCCAATGTCGCGCAGCTGCTGATCGATGATGCCTACCGACGACACCGTCATCGGTCCGGAAAAGGCGATGCGCCCCTTTCCGTCCGACATATCTTCCCGTGTAAATTCAGCCCACTTGCGCATCTTCTTGCCGTGTGCGGGAAAAATGTGGCCGCCGCAAGGCCGCAGCGCTGCTCTTGCACCCGCCGCCCCGCGCTGGCAAAGGCCGCGGCATGGCTTTAGACAAGACTTTCGACCCCGCCGCGATAGAGGCGAAGTGGTATGCTCATTGGGAGGTAAAGGGCCTGTTCCGCCCGCACCGCCCCGATGCCGAACCCTTCACTATCGTCAACCCGCCGCCCAATGTGACGGGCAGCCTGCACGTTGGCCATGCGCTCGATAACACCTTGCAGGATATCGTTATCCGCTATGAAAGACTGCGCGGCAAAGATGCGTTGTGGGTGGTCGGAACCGATCACGCCGGCATCGCGACGCAGATGGTGGTTGAGCGGCAGTTGGAAGCACAACAGGACAAGCGCAGCAATTATTCGCGCGACGCTTTCGTTGATAAGGTCTGGGAGTGGAAGAAGGAAAGCGGCGGCACCATCACAGGCCAGCTTCGGCGCTTGGGTTGTTCGATGGATTGGTCACGCGAGCAATTCACTATGGATCCGCACTTCACCAAGGCCGTGGTGAAGGTTTTCGTTGATCTGTATAATCAAGGCCTGATCTACCGCGACAAGCGGCTGGTGAACTGGGACCCCAAGCTCAAGACGGCGATTTCTGATCTTGAGGTGGAAACGCAGGAGATCAAGGGCCACTTCTGGCACTTCCGCTATCCGCTGGCTGATGGTGTGAAGCTGGAAGGTGGCGCTGACCATATCGTCGTCGCCACCACCCGGCCCGAAACGATGCTCGCCGATATGGCGGTGGCGGTGAATGCTGACGATCCGCGTTATCAGAGTGTGATTGGCAAGTTTGTTGTGCTGCCGATCACCGGGCGGCGGATTCCGATTATTGCCGATGAACACGCCGATCCGGAACTGGGATCAGGCGCGGTGAAGATCACGCCGGGGCATGATTTCAACGACTTTGAAGTGGGCAAACGGGCGGGGTTCAAGCCCGGTGACATGCTCAACATGTTCGATGCCGAGGCCAAGGTGGTGCAATGCGGTTCGATCCCGGATTCATTCGTCGGCATGGACCGGTTCGACGCGCGCAAGGCTGTGGTCACGGCAATGAAGGCGGCGGGCTTGCTGGTGCTCCACGAGGTCAAGTCAAAGGTCGGCGAGGTCACTCTGGTAGACGCCGAAGACCGCACCATCGCCACGCCGTTCGGCGATCGATCGGGCGTGGTGATCGAGCCGTGGCTGACCGACCAGTGGTATGTAAACGCAGCGGAATTGGCCAAAGCGCCGATTGAAGCGGTGCGGAGCGGCGCGATCGAGATTGTGCCGAAGTCTTGGGAGAAGACATATTTCAACTGGATGGAGAATATCCAGCCGTGGTGCGTGAGCCGCCAGCTGTGGTGGGGGCATCG
>JANNZB010000129.1:0-2956 GCA_031410395.1 Novosphingobium sp. | reverse complement strand
TTTGTCGCCACGCCGGACGGCACCAACCTGCTCGCTGGCTACAAGCGCGCCGCGAATATCCTTAAGAAGGAGGAATTCGAGGCAGGAACAGCCAATCCCGCGCCCGAACCCGCCGAATCAGCGCTTATGATCGCGCTCGATGTCGCTGAACCGCAGGCAACAACCGCCATTGAGGCCGAAGATTTCACCACCGCAATGGCTGCGCTCGCTACTCTGCGCGGCCCCATCGATGCATTCTTCGAATCGGTCATCGTCAACGACGCTGATCCGGCGAAACGCGCAGCCCGTCTCGGCCTGCTCAACCGGTTTGTTGTTGCAGTGCACAAAGTGGCTGACTTCTCGCGCATCGAGGGTTAAGTCCCTTCTGGTCCCCGGACATTGTTGGCTTTCCCGATTCGATAAGAATGGCTGTAAACGATGACTGCATACGTATTCACATTTGGCGGCGGTGCGAGCAATGATGATCCGCGCAGCCGCGACAGAAATATCGTCGGGGGCAAAGGTGCGAACCTTGCGGAGATGGCCTCTATCGGGCTGCCGGTGCCTCCTGGCTTCACCATCACCACCGAAGAATGCGTGCGCTATTTGGCGGTAGGAGGCGAGTTTTCCGATGCCCTCAAGGCCGAAGTCGCCACTGCGCTGACCCATATCGAGAAATCCGTCGGCAAAAAGTTCGGTGATGCCAACGATCCGCTGCTGGTATCGGTGCGATCAGGCGCGCGGGTTTCAATGCCGGGGATGATGGACACGGTGCTCAACCTTGGTCTTAATGACCAAACGGTTGAGGGGCTGGCGGCGACCTCGGGCGATGCGCGGTTCGCCTGGGATTCGTACCGCCGCTTCATCCAGATGTATTCGGACGTTGTTCTCGGCCTCGATCACCACCTGTTCGAAGACGCGCTGGAAGTCATAAAGGAAGACAACGGCTTCTTCGAGGATATTGAGATGCAGTCTGAACATTGGCAGGCATTAGTCTCGGAATACAAAGAAATCTCTGCCAAGGCTCTCGGAAAGCCTTTTCCCCAGGATGTGCACCACCAACTAACCGGCGCAATTCGCGCCGTCTTTGACAGCTGGGATTCGGACCGCGCCAAGGTCTATCGCCGCCTCAATGACATCTCCAGTGAGTGGGGCACTGCGGTCAACGTTCAGGCAATGGTGTTCGGCAATTTGGGTGATACCAGCGCCACCGGCGTCGCTTTCACCCGCGATCCCGCCACCGGCGAGCGCGCCTATTACGGCGAGTGGCTGGTCAACGCTCAGGGCGAAGACGTCGTCGCCGGCATCCGCACCCCGCAATACCTGACGCTCGCCGCGCGCACCCGCGCCGGGGCCAAGCCGCTATCGATGGAAGAGGCCATGCCCGACGCCTATACCGAGCTGGCGGCGGTGTTCGATCTGCTCGAAAAGCACTACCGCGACATGCAGGACATCGAATTCACCGTCGAGCGCGGCAAGTTGTGGATGCTCCAGACCCGCAGCGGCAAGCGCACCGCCAAGGCGGCGCTGCGCATGGCGGTGGAGATGGTGGGCGAAGGCCTGATCGATGAGGCAACCGCGATCCGCCGGATAGACCCGATGGCGCTCGATCAGTTGCTGCACCCAACGCTCGACCCGGCAGCAGCCCGTGACGTTCTGGGCACCGGGCTTCCCGCCAGCCCTGGTGCGGCTTCGGGCGCGATTGTTCTCGATGCCGATACTGCCGAACGCCGCGCCGCGCTGGGCGAATCGGTTGTTCTGGTGCGCGTTGAAACTAGTCCCGAGGACATCCACGGAATGCATGCGGCAAAGGGCGTTCTCACTGCGCGCGGCGGTATGACCAGCCACGCGGCGGTGGTTGCGCGCGGCATGGGGCGGCCCTGCGTTTCAGGGGCATCGTGCCTGTCAATCGACATGGCAGCGCGGACGCTCAAGATCGGCGCTCGGGCGCTGAGCGAGGGTGATGTGATCACGCTCGATGGCAGCACCGGGCAAATCATGGCGGGCAAGGTGCCGACAATCGAGCCCGAACTGGTCGGGCACTTTGGTACGTTGATGGAATGGGCGGACAAGCACCGCCGGATGAAAGTGCGCACCAATGCCGAAACCCCCGAGGACTGCCGTGTTGCGCGCCAGTTTGGTGCGGAGGGCGTGGGGCTTTGCCGCACCGAACATATGTTCTTCGATGAAAAGCGCATCAGCGCGGTGCGCCAGATGATCCTGGCGGAGGACGAATCGGGAAGGCGTGCGGCGCTGGCACGGCTGCTGCCCGAACAGCGCGCCGATTTCCATGCGATCTTTGACGTTATGGCCGGGCTGCCGGTGACAATCCGGCTGCTCGATCCGCCGCTGCACGAATTCTTGCCGCATTCGGATACCGAATTTGATGAGCTGTCAGAGGCGATTGGCGTCGGCGTCTCCACATTGAAGCGCCGGGCGAACGAATTGTTTGAGTTCAACCCGATGCTCGGCCATCGCGGTTGCCGGTTGGGTATCACTTTCCCTGAGATCTACGAGATGCAGGCGCGGGCCATATTTGAGGCGGCTTGTGATGTCGCGGCCGCGGGCGGCGAGGCTCCGGTTCCCGAAGTCATGGTCCCCTTAGTCGCCACGCGGCGCGAACTGGAAATCCTCAAAGCGGTGATCGACAGCGCAGCGGCACAGGTTTTCACCGAAAAGGGCCGGGTGATTTCCTACCACGTCGGCACGATGATCGAACTGCCGCGCGCCGCGCTGATGGCCGGGGAAATCGCCGAGGTGGGCGAGTTTTTCTCGTTCGGCACCAACGATCTTACCCAGACCACGCTCGGGTTATCGCGTGATGATGCTGGGAAGTTCCTGCCAGCATATGTTGAACAGGGCATTTTCGCGCGCGATCCCTTTGTCAGCCTTGTTGTCGACGGGGTGGGGCAACTGGTTAGCCTCGCTGCGGAACGCGGCAGGGCGACGCGTCCAGGGATCAAGCTGGGCATCTGCG
>JANNZB010000128.1:0-2877 GCA_031410395.1 Novosphingobium sp. | reverse complement strand
TAATGAGTCGGTGACCTAGAGTCCGGACACTGCTTACACAGCGGCCTTGGTGTTATGTGGTAAAAGCCATGTCATTAAGTAATCCTTGATCGGGCGAATAGGCATGTCACTGTCAGCCGGGCATCCTGATCTGCCGGCCCTGGTTAGCTGGCGGTGGCAAGTGAGCCTGCTGCGCGACAAGTGCCTGCACTTGGGCAAGTACATTTGCCGGTCCTGTGACAGAAGTACCAGTCCTTGCGTCGACGTGAACCAGCATATGTTCCCCGCTGGCGATCATTGATCCGGTTGCGGGGTTGGTCATCTCGTGGAGCAAATGCAAGCGTTTGGAATCCGCCGCCAGCGCCCGGCTGCGCACTTCCACGGATTCATCGAGGCGGGCCTGCCCGAGATGGCAAATATGCGTCTCAACGGTGTAATAGGAATAACCGGTTGCAACGTAATCGAAGCCGGCACCAATTCGGGCAAGGATCACGTCAGTCGCATCTCCGAACAGCTTGAGATAGGCAGACTCCGTCATGTGATCATTGTAATCGATCCATTCTGGCCGGACCGAAGTTGCAACTGTGATCAGCTTGCCGCCCAAATCGTGCGATTGATCCGGTGCCTGGTCAAATTGTCCCATGATTGCCCTTCCAGTGACATCAGCCCGAGCATTGCTGGCAGGAATCGCGTTAAGTCAACACCGTTTGCTCGACCTGTGGCAGTTGGACAGCACCCGGTTGCTCCTGCCAATCGCGCCGGTTGAGAACCGCCCCGTCGGCCTGCAATGCGGCGATACGATCGATGTCGATCTTGCCGAACACCCATCTCGCCGCATCGATCTGACCAAGTTCAACAATGCCATCGTCGGGAAAATCGCCGTCCGGCGGTCCAAAGAATCCGGCTGCGCCGCGATTGATATCTACTGCAGGCGACCATGGCGCTTGGCCTACGAGCGGAGATTGGACGACATAGCATTGCCCTTCCATAGCGCGAGCCTGCGAGGCTATCCTGACCCGCCAATAACCTTGCATGGAATCCGTACATGAAGGCACCAGAAGCATCTGTGCACCCGCCTCAACCAGTGCTCGGGCGAGAAGTGGGAATTCGCTGTCATAGCAGATGAGTACTCCGATTTGTCCGAGCTCCGTCTCAAACAGCCGCAACGGCCCACCCGCCGAAACACCCCACTGCTCGCGCTCGAAGCGCGTCATGATCAGTTTATCCTGATCCCCGACTTTACCGCTTGGGGCGAACAGCCGAGCACGGTTTACGTATGTGCCGTCGCCGCGGTGGAAAGGCGCGCTCGCTGCCAGGATATGCAGGCCAAAGCGCGCGGAAAGCGCCGCATGCAGGTGATCGACTTTGGGCAAGAGCGAGGCGACAAAAGCCAGTGAGGCGCTCAGGTCGCCCATCGTTGCCGGGTCCAGTGATGCCAGTTCCATAGAGGCATATTCAGGAAAGACGGCCAATTTCGCTCCGTTATCGGCAGCTTCGCTCAGCCAACGCTCCAGCTTGCTTGCATATACCGTCCAGCTTGGAAGCGATTCGATCGGATATTGCGCGGAAGCAACTGTAAAGCTCATAGCTGGCGCGCCCAATGTTGCATGGCCTTGGGACTCTCTTCGGCCTCACCATGCTCTCTCCATTCAAGATTGCTGATCAAGCCGGCTAGCGGGATATAGCCGCGTTTGCGCCAAAAGGCTTCGAGTGGAATATAGTCAATCGGGCGCGCGGGGTGATCTTCTGGGCGGATCACTGCGGCAAAATGCGCTGCGGTCGCGCCGCATGCAAGCGCGTGGGCCTCACGACAATCGAAAAAGGCCTTGCCAATCCCTTTGCCCCGAAATTCCGGCAAGAGAAGGCTTTCGCCAAAGTAGAATGACGTGGCGGTATCGATTCCGAATTCTGCGAATGATGCGGGCAATTTTTCCTTGTTAGCACGCGCTGACGAAGCGGTAGCTGCACCGACAATCTGGTCATTGGATATGGCGGCAACGAGCAGGGCATCAGGCGCAGCCATGAATTCGCGCAGGTAGGCTGCCTCGTATTCAGCATCGCCATCGTAAAGATAGGGAAAGGCCGCAAACACCTGAATCCGCAATCGGGCCAGATCGTTCATGGCCGCGCTAATCTCACTGCCGGTCAAAGGGCGGATGGCAACACTCATCCTCCTACTTGTGCCGTCCAGTCGGCCAGATTGTAATAGACACTTACCCGCGTAATCGTCCCGGCTTCCAGATCGAAAAAAGCACCGGCTGGCAGCATGTATGTCTGGCCATTCGCTTCGGGCAAGCCCTCGTCGGTCGCAAGATATTTACCTTGAACAATAAACTCTGCCGCGCCGCGCGTACCCGCTTCGTTGGCCATGATGACGACATCGGTCAGGCGTTCGCTGTAACAATGGTCCATATGGGCGAGAAAGGCACGAAATGCGGCCTTGCCTGACTGGCGCTCGCCCTGGTTGATATCATGCGCCACATTTTCAGAGAGGCAGGCAAGCATGCCGGCTCTATCCCCTTGATTAAAAGCCTCATAATAGCGGGATAGCAGCCCGATCGCATCTGTTCTCGCCACGTTACTACCCTTTGATTCGATAAGTTAGAGCAGCGCCAACCTGTCAACTGCTGCGCCGACGATCGGCGATAAGGCATTGCGGTCGGCGGCCAGAATCGCAGCCTTCATGCGCGGGTCCCAGAAATCGCGGATGTGCTGAGCGGTGGCCGCAATCGACTCCTCCTCGCCCTGCACGGCGAAGTTGCGGGCGATCTGGTCGACCATGTAGATGAGATGCTCCTGGTTCATGCTATTCTGCCGCCTCCGCGGCGATCCTCCGCGATCTCGCGGTCAGTTCGGCATAGTCTTCCTGCCAACCCGTCGGCCCGTTTGACGCGGATA
>JANNZB010000127.1:0-2075 GCA_031410395.1 Novosphingobium sp. | reverse complement strand
GCCCGGGCATTGCCGACAGCCAGATTGCCCGGATGATGGAACCGTTCACCCGCGGAGAGCCGTCGCGCAACACTGAAACCGGTGGCGCGGGGCTCGGCCTCACGCTGGCCAAAGCGATTGCCGAGCAACACGGCGGCACCTTGACACTGGCTAATCTGCGCGGTGCCGACGGGGCAACGTCGGGGCTGGAAGCGACACTGCGCCTGCCGCTTGGTTGATCCTGCTGGTTCCGCTTCCCGGCTCTAATTTATCGCGGCCATTTCTTTGCTCGCTTCGGCCCTGCGTGCCGCGACCAGCACGCCGCAATTGCGAATCCGTTCGACAGTGCGTTCGAGCTCTAGTTCGGCGGTTTTACCAGCAAGGCGCGACCGCAGGTCGGTCGCAATTGTATCGGCGCGCGCCACAGAACAGAAGCCATTAAGCATCGCTGGAAGCTTCGAGGCAAAAAAGATGCCGCCGGAACCGCCCATCAGCGCATCGAGGTGGGCTTTCATCCATTCATAACCCATCTCGCGCGTGCCGGCGGTGGAAATCACCCCGCGCACCAAGGCGAGCCGCTCGCTGGCACGAAGACGCTTGTCCATTGCGTCATCGAGCACCCATTTGGCCACGGCCTTGTCGCCGCTGCTGCCAACTGCACCCAGCAATAGCGGGCGGATCGAAGAATCCTGAGTCGCCAGCGCCCGGCCATAGAGGTCCTTGGCTCCAGCCACGCCCCTGCCTTCCAGCCAGGCTGAAAACGCGGGTTGAAACCACATTGGGTCAAGCGCTGCCGTATTGCCACCAAGGTAGGCCGCAGCACCTGCAACAAGCTGCGCCCTGACCTCCTTGATCTTGGCCGCTCCTGACAGCGCGGAAACTACCGATAGTCGGCGTTGTGTGCGCTCGGGCGCTTCAGCCGCATAGGCTCCTGCGGCCAGATTCAGGCCAAGTGACCTCAGGATCGGCAAATAGGTGCGCCCAGCAAAAAGTTGGTACGATTTCGCCGCAGTTTCATCGAACAGGTCGGCACGGCGCAACGCATCGAGGCCATCGAGCGCAACGCTTGCGGCATGGCTATCCGGATTTATCGCTAACTTGCGGGCCAGCGCCGCCATTTGCTTAATGCTTGACCGCCCGGCGAGATAGCTTGCCCGCAGACTATCCGCGGTTGCCAGTGCTTCATCGCCCGAAAGCCCGTTCGCGCGCGCGATCAAGGCATCCCAATCGGCTTGGGGCAATTCAAACCGGTAATATCCGGTGCCGCCCGCATTGGGCATCAGCGCACCCTTGCCAGATGATCGAATCGTCATTTCGCGGCTATCGAACAGCGTGCAGCTGCGCGCCTTGCCCTGCGAAAGGCACAGCGGCACGCCCCACACGGTCCTGGGTGCAACCGAGCCCAGCCGGGCATAGCGTTCTTGCGTAACCTTCCATCCCGCCCCATCGCGGGCAAAAGTAATGAGCGGCACGCCCTTCTGATCGGTGAAACTGCGCATTGCGGGCAATATGCGCGGATCGCCTGAAACCTGGGCCATTGCCCCGAAAAAATCCTCGCTTGAAGCGTTGCCATATTTGTGTGCCGCCATATAGGCGCGCACCCCGTCGCGGAACCGGGTTTCGCCCATGAAGGCGGCGATCATCGCGACCACATGCCCGCCCTTGCCATAGGTAATCGTATCGAAGGCGGCGTCGATCTGGCTGTTGCGATCGATCTTCTGGTGGATTGGCCGTCCGGCGATCAGCGCGTCGGTTTCCATCGCCACGAATCCTTCGGCATTGGCGCCCGATCCGATATGCAGATCAGGCCGCCACTTGTTGGCTATGTGATAGCCCATCCAGTTGGCGAAACTTTCATTCAGCCAGATGTCGTCCCACCATGCCGGGGTGACCAGATCGCCGAACCACTGGTGCGCCAGTTCATGCGCGACAACCATGCCGAATTTGCGCTTTTGCGGCACTGGCGCATCTTCGCCCATGACGATCAGGTTGTCGGCATAGTTATCGGCCCCGGCATTTTCCATCGCTCCGGGCATGATCGGCGAGGTGATCTGGTCCAGCTTCGGATAGGGGAACGGCTGGCCAAAATAGTCTTC
>JANNZB010000126.1:0-4275 GCA_031410395.1 Novosphingobium sp. | reverse complement strand
CAGGCGGGTGATGACGCCGCGCCTGCGCCTCTGCACGCGAGTGCGGAGCCGGGCGATGGTCATCTTTTTAATGCCGCGCTTTGGCTCTTTCGACCTCACCGCCCAATGCGCCACTGTTGGCAGGATCATCCAACCGAACGTAATCTACTGTCCAACCCAGTCCGCGCAGCTCATCAGCAAAGTGGCGCATGGCCGAGAAAAGAAAAGCGATCTTCTTTTTGTGATGACGGACATAGCTGGCCTCTGACGCAACTTCCGCCATCAGAACGATGGTGTGCGCGGGATCACATGCCTGCAGAGCGGCGATTTTCGGGGAAAGCTGATCTCCCAGAATAAGCACGAGCGTTTTCACAGTTGCCATTCCAAAAACTATCAGTGGGCCGAAGCGGTTGAAGCGTAGTGCCGTGATCGCAATGTGTGCTGACCCTGTTGGCGCTGTGATTACACCTACTCCGCTGACAAATCACCCTGCCCAAAAGTGCGCGTCAAAAGTGGCCCCCCACCGCGATGTATTTTTTCATGAATCTGGCAACGTGATCATCACGGATTTCTATGCCAACGCCAAGGACTCCAACTTGACAGGAAAGGCATTGCGCGTGGGATTGAATCGCGGGCCTTGCCGAGCCACATAAAATTTCTTGCGATCCCGCCCGAATTGACTTTTCAGGACTTCACGCCCTAAGCGTGGGCCATGGTGACGCGTTTTTTCCGTCTGGTATTGCTGACTGCCGCGTTGTTTGGCGTGCTTGGCCAAGGTGTAGCCTTGGCGATGTCACCAAACTGTGACGCAGCAATGGAGCAGGCTGCCCAAGCCCAAAGCGCAAAGGCCGTGCCGATTGCAACCAAGATGGATTGCTGTCCTGAGGATCGGTCTGACAAGAATGGCTTTAAGCCCGCCAAGGACATCATGCCGAACTGCCCGATGATGGCGGGCTGTTTTGTGTCGCTTGCAATGGGTAGCTTCTCTGTTGTGCCCGTGCTGATCCCAATAAAAGGCGCCACAGCCGATCAGGCGCTTGTCAGGCGGCTTGCTGGTCGCGCAACCCCGCCAGTACCTCCGCCTCCCACTATCTGACGTTTCGCTGTTTACGCCCGGATTCCGTCTGACGGGATCATTGGAGCAATGTCGATTCTGGTCTGGATAGTTCCTATGAGAAATAATTTGGTAGCAGCCGCGCTGTTCGCGATGCTCGTTCCGGCAGCGCTGCAGGCCAAACCGCTAACCTTCGCGGCGGCACTGGCAGCAGCACGTGCCGACGCGCCCTCCCTGAAAGCAAGGGCGCTAGCAGTTGAAGCCGCGCGATCATCAATCGATGCCGCAGGGCGCTTGCCCGATCCCAAGGTTTCTGTCGCCCTAGAGAGTTTCCCGATCTCGGGGCCGCTCGCCTTCAAGCCCGGACAGGACAATTTCACCTGGGTGAAGTTCGGTTTTTCCCAGGACTTCCCCAATCTCGCCAAGCGTCATGCGCTAATAGGACGAGCGCAATCGGATATTGCGGCGGCGCAAGCCGAAGGAGCGGTTGCGGCGCGCGGGGTCGAGGTCAACGCTGCGCTGGCATGGATCAATCTTGCCTATGCGCAGCGACGTTTGGCTGCGCTCAACGGGGTGACGGCGCAGCTTTCCCGCTATGTCGGGGCAACCCCCAGCGCGGTAGCCTCGGGCAAGGCGCGTCCCGCACAAGTGCTGGCCGGGCGGCAAGCCTTGGCGATGCTGGCAGACCGGCGCAGCGAACGGGTGGCTGATATGGGCCGTGCGCGGGCCGAACTCACGCGCTGGACGGGCGATCCTGATCCGCAGATTGACGGGCCATTGCCCGGTTTTCAGGTCAATTCCGGCAGGCTGCGACAGGATCTTGAACGGCATCCGGAGATAGTGATGGCGGGCGCACAGTCGGGGCAGGCAGAGGCCAATATTGCAATCGCGCGATCAGAAAAGCGTCCTGATTTTGGCGTTGATCTTGCCTATCAGCGCCGCGATCCGCGCTTTGGCGATTATGTTTCTGCGGGGGTGACGGTGTCATTACCGCTCTTCGCCAAACACCGCCAAGACCCGCTGATAGCTGCCGCCGCTGCCCGTGCATCTGCGGTGCGCGCCGAACAGGAAGCGACGCGGCAGGCGCTCGCCGCGCAGCTTGATGCTGGCCTCGCCGATCATGTTATGCACCATGACCAATGGCTGCGCGCGCGCGATACGATGCAACCGCTCGCCGAACAGCGGGTGGCGCTGGAAACCGCCAGCTACGGTGCGGGACGGGCGAGCCTGACCGATGTGGTTGATGCCCATGTCGCGCTCGCTGACGCCATCCTCGCGACGCTCGACCGCGAAGCTGCTGTGGCAAGCGAAGCCGTGCGGCTGACGCTCAGCTTTCAGACCTCTCGCGGGAGTGCCGACCAATGAACCCGTTGCAAACTGCTGCTGGCCGTGCGGCCCTCCTTGCTGTGCTGGCGAGCGGCGCGATTGGCTATGGCGTGGCGCGCTGGACAGCACCTGCTTCCACGTCGTCCTCCTCCAGCGAACCAGCCAAGAAGCCGCTCTATTATTATGATCCGATGGTGCCCCTTGAGCATTACGACAATCCAGAAACACTGTCTTCGATGGGCATGAAGACCGTTCCCAAATATGCCGATACCGGCGATGCGGCTGGCGGAACGCCCGGCGTGACAATCGACCCGGCTTTGGTGCAGAATTTTGGAATGCGGGTTGTCACCGTAAGCCGCGGCGAACTCACCCAAGGTGTCACAGCGACCGGCGTGGTCGATTTCAACCAGCGTGATCTGGCGGTGGTGCAGGCGCGCAGCGGCGGCTTTGTTCAGCGGGTCTATGGTCGCGCGCCGGGTGATGTGATTCCCGCTGGCGCGCCGATTGCTGATATTCTGGTTCCCGAATGGGGCGGCGCGCAAGGCGAATTTCTTGCCGTCCGGCGCACCGGCGACAGTCCGCTGATCCGCGCCTCGCGGCAGCGACTGGCCCTGCTGGGCATGTCACCCGGCATGATCGCCAGCGTTGAACGGTCAGGCCGGGTCTACAACACGGTTACGATCACCACGCCATCCGGCGGCGTGATCCGCTCGCTCGGCGTGCGTTCGGGCATGACCGTAGCGGCGGGGCAGACACTCGCCGAGGTTAGCGGGCTTGGCACGGTCTGGCTCAATGCCTCGGTGCCCGAAGCACAAGCCGCGCATGTGCGGGTCGGCAATATTGCCCGGGTGACCTTTGCTGCCTTCCCCGGCGATCCAGTCAGCGGCAGGATCACCGCGATCTTGCCCGAAGCCGAAGGCGCAAGCCGCACCGTCAGCGTCCGCATCGAACTGGCCAATCGCGGCGGAAAGCTGCGTCCCGGCATGTTTGCACAGGTGGCTCTAGGCGGCGAGCCGCGTTCGGTCTTGCTCGTGCCCAGTGAAGCGGTGATCCGCACAGGAACACGCAATCTTGTGATGCTTGCAGGCAAGAACGGTCGATACAGCCCCGCAGAAGTCCGCATCGGCGCCGATGCCAACGGTCAGACCGAGATCATTGCCGGGTTGGCAGAAGGTGAGAAGATCGTCGCCTCGGGTCAATTCCTGATTGATAGCGAGGCGAGCCTTTCGGGCGTAGCTGCACGGCCATTGCCACGATGATCGCCAGGCTCATTCGATGGTCAGTCGCGCACCGCATATTTGTTGCGCTGGCCGCAGCTGTGCTGACCGTCGCTGGCCTGCTCGCGGTTCGCGCCACGCCAGTAGATGCCTTGCCTGATCTGTCCGACGTGCAGGTGATCATCCGAACCAGCTATCCCGGTCAAGCCCCGCAGATTGTCGAAAATCAGGTCACTTACCCGCTCACCCGCACGATGCTCTCAGTGCCGGGGGCGCGTGTGGTGCGCGGCTATTCGTTCACCGGCGACAGCTTCGTATATATTTTGTTTGAGGATAGCACCGACCTGTATTGGGCGCGCAGCCGGGTGCTGGAATATCTCGCACAGGTGCAAAGCCGCCTGCCCGCCAGCGCCACCGTTTCGCTCGGGCCGGACGCAACAGGGGTTGGCTGGATCTATGAATATGCCTTGATCGATAAAACCAGCCAGCACCATCTGGCGCAACTTCGCAGCATTCAGGACTGGTTCCTGCGCTATGAGTTGAAAGCGGTTCCCGGGGTGGCCGAAGTCGCCAGCATCGGCGGTATGGTCAAACAATATCAGGTTGTGGTCGATCCGCAGAAACTCGCTTCGTATGGCGTGACGGCGAATGACGTGAGCGATGCCCTGGGGCGCGCCAATCAGGAAACTGGCGGCGGTG
>JANNZB010000125.1:0-7124 GCA_031410395.1 Novosphingobium sp. | reverse complement strand
CACGGCGATTGCCTTGAAGGCGTGGCAAGCGGCCCGGCGATCAAGGCGCGCTGGGGGACATCGCTGTCCGAACTTGGCCCGGGCCACCCGGGAACCCCGATGATCGGTTGGTATCTGGCGCAGGCGATGGTCACCTATATGGCGATCATGGGACCGGCGCGGATCGTGCTTGGCGGCGGGGTCACCGGCACACCCGGCCTGCTTGAAATTGTTCGGAGCGAGGCTGAAAAAGCCGCCGCCGGTTACTTCGTCGGCAGGCCCGGCGAGGTAATCGTTGGCCCCGGCCTTGGCGAACGGTCTGGCCTGATGGGCGCACTCGCATTGGCATTGTCGGCCACACCGCGCGCATAATCAATGACCTTGTCTAACTAGTGCGAGCACGCCGGTTTCCCTCGAAGGCAGACTGCGGATCTCAAACCGCCTGCTGCTACAAACCGCTTGGAGGAGGTCCCTTTTTGTCCGGACCGCCACCGGCGATATTGCTCGTATCGGCCATGTAACAATCCCAGTCTTTGAACGTCGTTTTGTAGCAGTAGCCCTTGGGATTTGGCTGCTCGTATCGATAGCAGCTGGTCTCGGGCGGACCGGTATGCGACGTGATGAGGTTCTGGCAGGAATAGCTCACCAGACTGCCCCTGATCGGATAAAGCGGGACGGTTACGTCAATCTCTGGAAATGCGCCGAGGTTGGGCGTGTAGGGAACCCCGCCGCCGACCTGGACTTTAACATTTTCGACGAGATGCAAGGATCCGCCCTGCTCGTATTCGGCTTTGCAAATGAAGTATTTTCGCGCCCATCCGGCGGTGATCGCGCCGCGCGCGGGAGCGGACTTGTCGGCGCAGGTGCGCGGCGCACGTGCGCCAAAGCGGGGGTCTATCGGCGGCGCTAGGCCATCAGCGACACTGCCATTGCCATCCGCCACCTCACTTGATCCGCCCCCGCCGCCGGAGCCGTTACCGCAGCCGCTTACGAGGCAGACGATAGCCAATAATGTTCTGTTTTTCATAAGTTGTCTCCTAGGTCTGATGTCGTATGTTCTTCGCCGCCACCCCCTGCAGCTCAGCAATTTGAGCCGGGTCGGTAACAATTTTGTACCAGGCGTTGCAAAACCTTCCGTCAGGCAAGTGGTAATATTTCGCGCCATTAACGCGGAAACTTGGCGGGCGTTTTTGCCAGCCTTTCCACGTGCCGTAACTCAGCCCCGCCAGACTGATTACGCGCAGGCCATCAATCCAGGTTGGTTCGGTCATTGTCGGTCAGGCCCCGATATGTTTCGGCGGAATAAGCAGTTGCGCGCTCGCATTACAGGCGTGGGAAGGTGCAGCCCACTCGTGCGCCACCGCACTTGCCATTGCCATTTTCGCTATCGTCTGATGACCATATAGGTGTTTGGGCCGACCCTGATCCGCCGCGCCTCCCCGGCTTGCAGCTGGTAATTCATCCCGCCAGCAGCAACCATGTTGCCACCGCCCGCGGCAACCAGATTTCCGCCGCCTGCGGCGACCAGGCTAGCGCCGTCATTTCCAACCAGCCCAGCAGAATCTGTTCCGATCAGTTTGCCGCCTTGCAGAACCATTCCCCTGCCAACCGCGCCGTATTTGACGCCATCCACAGTAACGAAGAAAGCAATTGTTCCGTTGGATTGGGGCTGCGTTTGCCAAGTCAGTCCGGCGTTGTACAAACTGTTGCGATAGTCTCTAACCGCGTTGTAAAGCTCGATATAGCTGCTCCACGATCCGTTGTTATACCATCTGGGATTGCATTGTGCAGTGTCGCCAAAGCCCGTTGCTGCTGCGGTTCCGGCTGAAGCATCAATATAAGCCCACGAAATCCAGGGATCCCTGCACGGACCCTGACGGCGCATTTCGTCGGTTCTGGCTTGGGTGGGTTGAATTTGCGCCAAAGCTGGCACACTTACAAAAAACGCGGCTGCTGCGCCCAATAGTGCTAAGGTTTTCATGTGGATTTGCCTCCTTCAAAATCAATGATGCGCGAAAAGGCGCTGTGAACTCGAAGGTAGGCGGCGCGTCTGGATAAACTTGTATTTTCCTGCCAATCGGATGGTAGGCGTTATGTTCAATGCAAAAGTCCATGCCAGACAGGGCTTTACCTAGGCGCCCGGCTTGTGCAGCACCTGCATCGGCGCACCCGCAGCGGCCATACGGCCACGAACCGCCGCATCGACGATGGGGTGCGGCTGGGCCATATAGGCACGCGGGGTGAGGCCCATGAATCGGCGGAAATCGCGGTTAAAGTGCGACTGGTCATGGTAGTGAAAATCCAGCGAGCTTGACCAGCTTAAGGTGGGATCGAGCATTACCTGTCCCAAGGTGCGCAGGAAGCGCTGCCGGCGGAGCAGGAGTTTCGGCGGGAAACCAAACGCACGAAGGCTCAACCTTTCAAGCGAGCGATACGAACTTCCGGCAGTTTTCGCGAGTTCTGCCACCGAGCCGATGTTCGGATCAGCCAAGGCTGCCTGAGCGCGGATCACGGCGGCATCGTCTGGCGGTCGGCGGAGTAACAGATCGAGCAAATGGCGATTGATTGCGCCCGCCTGCGCGTAAACATCACCTTTCGGATCGCGCAGCTGCGGTCGCAGCGCCACCAGATCTGCCAGCGCCGGGTCAGTTTCAGCATCGACCGCGCGGTCGGCGTACAGTTCAGCGTCCACGCCAACAAATTTGGTCCAGCCCAGCGGCTGAAAGCCGATCCCCCAGCTGCGCACCTGCCCGGTTTCAAACCGCGCAGAATAGCAGGTCGGCCCGGCAAGAACGCAGGCCGGCGTCGGGCTCAATTCGCCGGGCCCGATACACGCCGAGCCTTGATCGCCCTCCATGAAACGCAGATTGGCCCATTCGGGGTGGAGGATATCGGTTACCCGGTCACCGGAGCTGGGGTAAATTTCATTGAGATAAATCGCAGTCAGATACGGCGCGAGTTCCGGAGCAGGCGGGAAAAAGCGCATGCGCGCCCGATTTTCTGTCACTGCGACCACCCCCGTTGCGACGATTCCTAACTGATGATTGTGGCGCGATCATCGTTGTATTTCAAGCGGCTATATCAGCCGCCCGCAATCTTCGGCACGAACAGAACCTCGTCTGCGTCATTTAGCCGCTTGGACCAATCGGCAATCACCTGCCCGTTCACCGCCACCGCCGCGCCGCATTCAGCCTTGTCGGCGAAACCCGGTGCCTGCGCATCGAGCGCACGGACGAGTGCGAAGACCGAGGATGCACCCGGAACAACGATCTCCTCACGCCCGGCGAACCATTGCGCGGCGAACGGCGGCAGAAGCACGGCTTTGGCCATGAGCCTTAGCCCGCAGCTTGCAGCGCGCTCCACACCCGGTCCGGCGATAGCGGCAGTTCGTGGAAGCGTTTGCCCGTGGCATCGCGCACCGCATTGGCG
The DNA here is from genome assembly GCA_031410395.1 of Novosphingobium sp. Lineage (GTDB taxonomy): Bacteria > Pseudomonadota > Alphaproteobacteria > Sphingomonadales > Sphingomonadaceae > Novosphingobium. Next base: position 3,716 of record JANNZB010000125.1, on the reverse strand, counting down.
ACCGCAGCGAGCGGCGTGACAATCGGCGATTCACCCACTCCTTTGACTCCATAAGGATGCGCTGGGTTGGGCTTTTCGACCAGTACGGTATCGATCATCGGCAGGTCTGAGCACACGGGCATGCGGTAATCGAGGAAGCCCGGATTTTCCACGCGGCCATTCTTATCAAAGACATAGGCCTCGTTTAGCGCCCAACCAATGCCCTGCACCGCCCCGCCCTGAAGCTGGCCCTCAACATAATCGAGGTGGATCGCCCGTCCGACATCTTGAATCGCAGTATAGCGCACAATGCTGATGTGCCCGGTTTCAGGATCGACCTCCGCATCGCAAATCTGCACCGTGAAGCCGGGCAGATAGTCGAGCGGGTTGACCGAAGCTTCGGCCGAGACAGGCCCGGAAAACAGCCCTGCCTTTGCCGAGATTGCCCCGATTGATAGCGCTTCGCCCGCGCGTTCACCGGCAAGGCAATGCGCCGCGCCATCGCGCCATTCGACCGCATCCTGTTCTACCCCGAAAAGGCTCGCCGCGCGTTCCACCAGAATCGCCGCAACTTTGCGCGCCGCTTCGGTCACCGCCTTGCCGGTGGCGAAGGTCACGCGGCTTCCGCCGGTGAGCATCGAATAGCCGATGGAACCGGTATCGGCGATGGCCACCCGCACGCTTTCATAAGGCACTTGCAGCGTTTCGGCCGCCATAATCGCCATCGATGCGCGGCTGCCGCCGATGTCAGGACTGCCGGTGGTAACCTGCACCGATCCGTCGCTCGCAAGCGCGACCGAGGCCGTCGATGGCCCGCCGTAATTGCCCCAGAAAGCGCCTGCCACACCGCGCCCTTGATTGGGGCCAAGCGGCGCGCTCCAATGCGGGTGCGCTTTGGCCGCTTCAAGGCATTCGACATAGCCGATTTCCCCGTGCGGCATGCGCGTGGGGCCGGGATCGCCGGGCACCACAGCGTTTTTCAGGCGCAGATCAATCGCGTCCATGCCGAGCTTTCGGGCAAGGTCGTCCATGCAGCTTTCCAGCGCAAATGCGACCTGCGGCGCGCCGGGCGCGCGATAGGCCTTGGTTCCGGCAAAGTTTGAAACTACATCCCAGCCGCGCACATGGCTATCGGCAATCCGGTAAGCGCCAAGCGCCGTCATTACGCCCGAATGGACACCCGAACCGGGAAACGCCCCGGCTTGGCTCCAGAATTCGAGCTTGAGACCCAGCAAAGTACCATCTGTTGCCGCCGCAATTGTAACATCGACAACAATACCTGGCGCAGGGCCGCTGGCATTGAACACGTCTTCGCGGCTCATCGTCAGCCGCACCGGACGGCCCGATTTTCGCGACAGCAGCATGGCGACGGGCTCAAGATAGATCCCCGTCTTGCCGCCAAAACCACCGCCGATTTCCAGCGGATAGGCGCGCAGATCGCCGATGGGCATGTGCAGCACACCGGCGGTCATGTTTCGGATATCGAAAGCACCCTGGCTTGAAATCCACAGCTGCCCCTGCCCATCGGCATTCCAGCTGGCGACGCAAGCATGCGGTTCGATATAGCCCTGATGAACCGGCGCGGTTTTGTATTGGCCCGAAGCGGTGACCGCCGCCCCAGCAATCGCCGCATCGGCATCGCCATTGGCCATGGTAAAGCACATGACCGCGTTCGATGGCTTGGTGGGCGCGGGCTCAACGCCCTTGGTAATCATGCCTTCGTGCAGGATCGGCGCGCCGTCGGCCAGCGCATCTTCGACTTCGATAACGTGCGGGTGAACCTCATAATCAACCGCGATCAGCGCGCAGGCAGCCTCGGCAATTTCGCGCGTGGTCGCTGCCACTGCCGCCACCGCGTGGCCGATATAGAGCACCTTGCCATGCGCCATGCAGGTCGCGGCGATGTGCTGAAGGTTGCTGCTGGTTTCCCCGGCATCGACGATCTTGGATTCCTGTCCGGGAAAGTCCTGCGAGGTGATCACCGCCTTGACCCCCGGCAGCGCCTCGGCCTTGCTGGTATCAATCGAACGGATGCGGGCATGAGCGTGAGGGCTGCGCAGGATCGCGCCGGGAATCATTCCGGCGGTCGCAAAATCAGGCCCGTAAACCGCCTTGCCGGTAACCTTGTCGATCCCATCAGGCCGCACCGGGCGGGTGCCGATAACCTTGAACTGGGAAGTGGAGAAAGCCCGTTGGTTTTCTGGCGCGTTCATGCTGAAACCCTTTCCTGGCGCAGTTCCGCAGCGGCGGCGGAGACCGCGCGGACGATCTTGTCGTAGCCGGTGCAGCGGCACAGATTGCCCGCCAGCCAGTAACGGATTTCTTCCTCACTCGGATCAACGTTGACTTCGAGCAGCGCCTTGGCGGCGACGATGAACCCCGCCGTGCAGAACCCGCATTGCAGCGCGCCGTGTTCAAGGAACTGGCGCTGCACCGGGTGTAGCACCGAGCCATCAGCCACGCCTTCAATCGTGGCGATCTTCTTGCCCTCAGCTTCGGCGGCAAACACCAGACACGAACAGACCATCGCACCATCGAGCATCACCGTGCAGGCCCCGCAATCGCCCGAACCGCAGCCTTCCTTGGAGCCAGTCAGGCCAAGGCTGCCGCGCAGGGCATCGAGCAGGGTTTCGCCCGGATCGCAGAGGAATTCGGCGGGATCACCATTGACCGTGGTGGATACGGCGATCTTGCTCATGCTGTTTCTCCACGGGCGCGACCAAAACTTCCTGCGCGAGACGCGGCTATCTTCACGGTGCGCTTTGCCAGCACGCCGGCCATCGCCTTGCGGTATTCGACCGTACCGCGCTTGTCATCAATCGGGCGGCAGGCAGCGCGCACGGCCTCTGCCATTGTTTCCAGCGCTGCATCATCGAGCTTGCTTCCGACTAGCGCAGCCCCGGCCTCAGTCACCAGCATTGCCGTCGGCGCAACCGCCCCCAGCGCGACGCGGGCTGCGGTGCAGGTTCCAGAGCTATCGAGCACCAGTGCCACTCCGACGCCGACCACGGCAATGTCCATTTCAGTGCGCGGGATCGAGCGCAGATAGGCGTCCCCGCCGCCCTGCGGCTTTGCGGGCAAGTGGATTTCAGCGAGGAATTCGCCGGGCGTCAGGCTGGTCTTGCCGGGGCCAGTTGCCACCTGCTCAACCGGAATTTCGCGCGATCCACCAGCGCCGACAATCAGGCAGGTTGCCCCCGCAGCGATCAGCGCCGGAACGCTATCCGCAGCGGGCGAGGCATTGCACAGGTTGCCGCCCATCGTCGCGCGGTTGCGCACCTGCACCGATCCGATCAGGTTCGCCGCCTCTACCACGCCGGGCCAATCGCGGCACAGTTCCTCAACGCTCAGCAGCCCGGTGCAGGCCATGGCAGCGCCAATGGTGAAGCGCCCATCGTTGCCCATAACCGCACGCATCGCCGAAACGTTCTTCAGATCAATGATTGCACTTGGCGCGGCGCGGCCGCTGCGCATCTGGACGATCAGATCGGTACCGCCTGCGAGCACCTTTGCCGCAGGATGCGCCGCCATCAGCGCCACGACTTCGTCGCGACTGGTGGGGGCGTGATAGGATGTTGCTGCCATGTTGCCTCTCAGGGGTTCGTGTCCGCCACTGTGCAGCCCTGCGCCGCACCCCGCAAGGCCAATCGCCCCGGCATTATGGTAATCTCGCACTGGACGCACGATGATCGCCGCGCCAGTCTGGGTGCCAGCTTTGGGAAAGGACCAAAAATGGC
>JANNZB010000124.1:0-3949 GCA_031410395.1 Novosphingobium sp. | reverse complement strand
TGGTATTTGCCAGTTAAGTCCGAGCTTCAGATCACGATCACGCTGCTTGAGCAGCGATGGATTGCCGCCCGAAGTCACGGTAACCAAGGCCGTTTCGTTTCTGGTGAAATCGAAGATTGGCACGTTGAAACTGACGGCCTGGGGATTACCCAGACTGCCTAGGTCGGGTGCCTGTTCGTTGACCAGCAAACTCGCTGAAAGGCTCAGCTTTTCGGTCACGCCCCAATTCAGCCCCGCGCTCCAATCAATTACCGATCCGAAATCAGAAAGGTGATCAATCCCCGCGCTGAAATTCAGCGAAATTGTGCCAATTGCCCCCAGCACATTATCGCGTGCGCTGGTGATCGGAAGGCCGAGATTTATCCCGCCCGAGATATCGTTCCGGCGCAGCGATGCGCGTCCAACAAGGCTCCGGGTGTCATCGCTGGCAATGCCTGTGTAGGCGTAACCGGCGCGGACCGTCATCGCCACGTCACCAGCAGGCAGGTGGAATGGCCTGCCAACCAGGGTGAGCAGGCTCGAGGCGGAATCATTCACAGAATAGGCGCGGTCTGATCCGGTAGCGACGAGGACCGGCAGCGGACCGTTCTGCGCCAGCGTTCCTGCCGTCGCTCGCGCTGTTAAGGACGCCAACGAGGCGGGATCAGCGCGGCGATCAATCCGTGTGTCGCTGGTTATGTGCCCCGCATCCAGTGTCGCGGTGAAGCGCCAACCGCCAAATTGTTTGTTGAAAGTCGCTCCGCCCTGCAATGTCGCTGTGTTATTATCACGACGCAGTGGATCACCTAAGGTGCGGTTCGAATTCGCACCGCCGTTTGATAACACCGCTGTGTTGAGTCCTGAGAGCGAATGGCTATCTGAACGCCCGATTGTCCCGTTCAAGGTCAGCGCGCCATCGAGGCCTTTTGGGCCAAATCCTGTTGACCATGTTGCATTGAGTGTCGCGTTGGTGCTGTCAGGCAAGAGCGTGCGCGCGGCAGCGGGATCGGGGTCGGTGGAGACTGTACGAACGCTGGACGGGGCCTGAAGCACCCCTCGCTCAGCTTCTGTAAGTGCGTTTGTATGGTTCCGTTCGCCTTGAACGTTCAGCCGTTTTTGGCCGTTAACCGAAAATAGCGAGGCCTGAACCTGGCTAGTGGCCGAACCGCCGCGATCAGGCGCGCCAAATTCAACCTCAATGGTTTTTGCCGCGAAATTGTTTTTCAGGATCAGGTTCACCACGCGCTGATTGGCGGCGAAGCCATACCGAAGCGCAACTTCCTCTGGCAGAATCTCAACCTTCTTGATCGCCTCGGGAGGAATATTGCGCATTTCGCGAAAGCTCGAAATCCGTTGGCCGTTGAGCAGCATGACCGGCCCTCCGCCGCCGCCGCGCCCACGTCCTGACCCGGTTTGCGGTGCGATTGCCGTCAAAAGGTCCGCTATCGAGGTTGCACCAAGCGCTGCAATTTCCTCCTCGCCCAGCGTCTGGATTGGCTTTTCCGGAGCCTCGACCTGACCTCTGACCCGGTCTGCGATAACAACGATCTGCCCGGCCTGTCGTGCCGCGTCTTCCTGTGCCTGTTCTTCTTCCGCTGCGAGCGGCGGTCCCTGGTTCGCGGTCTGGTCTGCTGCCGCTGCCGGGGTCGGCGCGTCACTGGCCCATGCCGGGCCGGAATACAGTATCGGAAGCAGCGATATCGCTGTGAAATAGTGAAGCGTTTTCATGTCCGGCGCTCCCTGCGCGACTGGCGCAACCGCGACAAGTCGCAGAGCGTAACAATTTGTCGCTCCTGCCAAATCTGGCCTTGCCCTTTCAAGGCTTCCCTTTTGAGCAAGGCACAGCTATTGGCGCCCCATCTTAAGGCAATCAGGACGGATGCAAATCGCCTATGGCGAAGGAAGAACTACTCGAAATGCGCGGCACAGTCGTTGAACTGTTGCCTAATGCCATGTTCCGGGTCCGCCTTGAAAACGATCATGAGATCCTTGGCCACACTGCTGGCAAAATGCGGAAGAACCGAATCCGCGTTCTGGTGGGCGATGAGGTGCTGGTTGAACTGACACCCTATGATTTGACCAAGGGCCGTATCACCTACCGCTTCATGCCCGGACGCGGCGGTCCCGGCCAGTTCTGAGCGCGCGGGTGGCTGTGCCCGCGCTCATCCTTGCATCGGCCTCACCGCGCCGTCTCGAATTGCTCGCGCGGCTGGGAATTGAGCCCGTTGCGATCCTTGCAACTGACATCGACGAAAGCCCGCTCAAGGCCGAGGTTCCGCGCGCTTATGCCGAGCGTATGGCCCGTGAAAAGGCGCTTGCCGCCGCGCCGTCAGAACATTTCATCCTCTCCGGAGATACGGTGGTCGCTTGCGGACGCCGGATTTTGCCCAAGGCTGACGATGAAGCCACAGCCCGCAAGTGCCTGACTTTGCTATCAGGGCGGCGTCACGTTGTGCTATCAGCTGTGGCAATGCGCGCGCCGGATGGTTCCATGCGCGAACGGATCAGCGAAACCGTGGTGCGCTTCAAGCGGCTCAGCGCTGCTGAAATCGACGCCTATATCGCTGGCGGTGAATGGCACGGCAAGGCCGGCGGCTATGCCATTCAGGGCAGCGCCGAAGGGCTGATCGCGTGGATCACAGGAAGCCATTCGGGCGTGATGGGCCTGCCCCTGTTTGAAACGCGCGCACTGTTAATGGCAGCGGGATTTGACCTTGCCTGAGTGGCTGATCGAGGAAGGCATCGCCGAAAATCGCGCCCTTCTTGTCTACTGCGGCGAGGTGTTGGCTGCGCGGATCGAGTGGCCAGGTGGTTTAGCCGCCGGATTGATTGCAGATGCGGTACTGACTGACAAGGCACGCGGTGCCAAGCGCGGCAACGCCCGGTTTCCATCGGGCGAACTCGCCTTGGTCGGCGGCCTGCCACTTGAGGCCAGCGAAGGCGCTGTGCTCCGGCTTGAGGTAACGCGGGGGGCGCTGCTTGAGCGCGGACGCGGCAAAATCGCGCAGGCCCGGACGACTAACAAAGCACCCTGCCCTGCGCAAAGCCTTGCAGATAACCTTGATGGCGGCACTGTGGTCCGCCGCTTTCCGTCCGGCCTGTGGGAGGACGTTTTTGCCGAAGCATGGGCCCGCGAAGTGGCTTTCCCCGGCGGTGCAATACAGATCAGCCCAATCCCGGCGATGACCCTGATCGACGTTGACGGAACCCTGCCCCGCGCTCGGCTTGCGCTTGATGCAGCCGAAGTTGTCGCTGCGGCGATCCGGCGGTTGGACCTATCAGGCAATGTCGGCATCGATTTTCCGACGCTCGCCGACAAGGCAGATCGCCGCGCTGTCGACAATGCCCTCGCCGCGGCGCTTGCCGACTGGCCGCATGAGCGCACCGCGATGAACGGGTTTGGCTTCGTCCAGATCGTCTCTCGGCTTGAACGGCCCTCGATCATTGCCCGCCTAGCCTTTGATCCAGCGGGTGCCGCCGCGCGAATGTTGCTGCGCCGCGCTGAAGCCGTGGACCATCCGGGCGCAATCCTGATGGTTGCCCACACGGCAGTAAAGTCAGCCGTGCTTCCGCAATGGGAAGCCGAACTTTCTCGCCGCACCGGCCGTGTGCTGCAATGGCAAACCGATGATGCGCTTGCCTTCGAAGGCGCTTTCGCACAGGCGCTGACGCTATGATTGTCCGAACCCGCAAGTGCCCGATTTGCGGTAAACCGCGCAGCGAGGCGCACGCACCGTTTTGCTCGGAACGATGCCGTGACCGTGACCTGGTGCGGTGGCTAGATGATGGCTATGTGCTGCCAGGCCGCGCCGTGGCCAATGACAGCGACGAAGAGGTTTAATTCCCGCTTGCCAAGCCAGCGCGGCTTCGCCATAGGCGCGCTTCCAACCGCTCGCCGGTCCTGCAATATGCCTCAAATGGCCTGTCGTTTGACCGCCGCCGCAGCGCTGCCCGGGTAGCTCAGTTGGTA
>JANNZB010000123.1:0-1593 GCA_031410395.1 Novosphingobium sp. | reverse complement strand
CCTTGCCCGCGGCGGGCAATATCAAGCCAATGCGCAGCGCGAAAAGGCCAAAGACACGGTAACCGATATGGATGCTTATCTGCACAGCCTGTCGATGCAGTTGCGATGGCGCGGGTTTGACCCGGTCGGGGTGTCGCGCATCGCGCAGCTGATCAACAAGAGCAATCAGTTCAACCTCACCACCCGCCGTTACAGCGAGGCTGAGGTCGAGGCATTGATGAATGATCCGGCGGCGATCCACTTGCAATTGCGGCTGATCGACAATTTCGGCGACAACGGCATGGTCAGCGTGCTGATTGCGCGGTGCGACGAAGGCCGAGAGGCGATCATCGACACCTGGCTGATGAGTTGCCGCGTACTTGGCCGCGGTGTAGAGGCTGCCGCGCTCGATCTTCTCGTTGCGCAAGCGCGCGAACGCGGCTTTTCACGTTTAGTTGGTCGCTATCTGCCTTCCGCGAAGAACAGCATGGTTGCTGAACACTACCAGAAGCTTGGATTTACGCAGATCGAGCGCGGCGATGATGGTTCAAGCTTGTGGCAGCTGGATATCTCCGGGTACATTCCCACAGGTAAACACATCGAATTCATCGAAGGATAAAGAATGACCAAAGACGATATCTTCGCCCAGATTGTGGCCTTGATGCGCGATTATTTCGATGACGATGAACTGGCTTTAACCCCCGCCTCGACGGCGCAGGACGTGGCTGAGTGGGATTCGCTTGCTCACGTCAATCTTATCGCAGGCGTTGAAGGCATCTTTGGCGTGCGGTTTTCAATCAGCGAGATTGAACATCTGCAAAGCGTGGGCGATCTGGTTAATCTGGTGGCGGTGAAGAAAGGGCTGTGAGTGGGCGTGAAACGTCACAGACAATGATCGCGCTGACTATATGATTTTCAGTTCGCTGGTCTTTGTATTTGGTTTTCTACCCTTGGCGCTGCTCGGCTACGCGCTGATGTCGCGGATCGGCTTTCGCGCGGGCACGCTATGGCTGATCTTCGTGTCTCTGGTGTTCTACGGAATTTGGGCACCCTACCTGATAATCCTGATCTCGGTATCATTGCTGTTCAACTACGCGCTGTCAGTGGCAATCAGGGCGAGCGGTTCGTCTGCGGCCAAGCAAATGGCGCTGCTTTGGCTCGGTATCGCAGCCAATCTTGCGGCGCTCATTTACTACAAATATGCCTTCGCCTTACTGACTTGGGCTGAGACATTTGGCGTTCATCTGGGTGCCGGAAACCTTGCGAGCGTGGTGCTGCCACTGGGCATATCGTTCTTTTCTTTCACGCAGATTGGCTACCTGGTCGATTGCAAGGATGGCATAACCAAAAGCAACAATTTCCTCGATTACCTGCTGTTCGTAACTTTTTTCCCGCACCTGATAGCCGGACCGATAGTTCATAATGGCGAATTGATGCCGCAATTTGCTGATCGGGCCAACCGGGGCTTGCAGGCAAAAAATCTCGCGCCAGCGCTCACTCTTTTCGTCATGGGGATGGCCAAGAAATCGCTGTTTGCCGATCCGCTTTCTGGCAAGATTGCACTGGGTTTCGCGCAGGCCGGGACGATCAAACTGATCCCCGCGTGGATCACTG
>JANNZB010000122.1:0-5423 GCA_031410395.1 Novosphingobium sp. | reverse complement strand
AAACTATCTTGTAGACATGCGCGGCGCTGCATCGGTGCGAACATTTATGGCAAGCGTCTGGTGGCGGCGGAATTGATGACGTCGCTGCTTTCTCCGTGGGCGTTCGGGCCGCTTGATCTGAAGCGGGTTGCCGATCTAGCTTTCGTCTCGGGGGTTAACCGTCCGGTGATCCACACTTCGGCACATGTGCCCATCGAGGACAAGAAGCCGGGGCTCTCGCTGTTCATCTTTGGCCAGTATTTCAACCGCAACGAGAGTTGGGCAGCACTGGCGCGGCCTTGGATCGAATACCTGTCACGCAACGCTTTTCTGCTCCAGCAGGGGCACCGGGTGACCGACCTCGCCTATTTCTATGGCGAGGAAGCCCCGCTTACCGGTCTTTACAGCGACCGGCCCGTACCCGATGCTCCCAGAGCGCATGGATATGATTTTATCAATGCCGACGCCCTGATGGGGGCTCTTGCTAATGATGGCGGCGAACTGGTGACGCCGGGCGGCGCGCGGTATCGTGCGCTTTACCTTGGAGGCTCTTCGCGCCGGATGACGCTGGCCACCCTGCGTCGGGTCCATGCCCTCGTCAGCGGCGGGGCGACGGTGATCGGTCAGCGGCCCGAAGCCGACCCCGGCCTGATCGGCGACAGTGTCGAATACGCGCGGCTTGCCGGGGACATGTGGGCGGTGAACGACGAAACGGCGCTCGGCAAGGGGCACGTGATCGCCAGCAGCGATCCCGAAGCTGCAATGGTGCGCATGGGTGTGGCACCTGATTTCAGGGCGACTGGCCCGGACATCGCCTTCCTCCATCGTCGGCTAGCGGACGGTGAGCTCTATTTCGTTTCCAACCGGACGGACGGAGCGCAGAAGTTTGACGCGCGCTTCCGCGTCACCGGCAAGGCACCTGAGCTGTGGAACGCCGTGACCGGAGAGGTCGCCCCGGCGAGCTTCCGCCTCGAGGGGGGTGAAACGGTGGTGTCGTTGGACCTACCGGTCGATGGATCGGTTCATGTCGTATTTCGCAGGCCCACCGTGCTCAGGGCCTTCACCGCTGCCTTGCAAGAGCCGGTCGAGGCCGCTAGGCTTGAAGGCGCATGGAACGTTGCCTTCGAGGCGGGCAGGGGCGCACCGGCTTCAGCCCGGCTGGGCGAACTTGCGCCGCTCGATCGGCAGGCCGATCCGGCCATTCGCCATTTTTCGGGAATTGCCACCTACACGCGCGAATTCCGTGCGCCGCGCGGATGGCGTCCGGGGCAGGCGCTGTGGATTGATCTGGGCGAGGCGCGCGAGGTCGCCGAGGTTTCGCTTAATGGCCAGCGCGTCGGCGGCGTGTGGAACGCGCCCTATCAGCTGAACATCGGGCGATTCACCAAGCCTGGGCAGAACCGGTTGACCGTGAAGGTTGCGAACCTGTGGGTCAATCGGATGATCGGCGATGCCCAGCCGGGTGCGCAGAAGGTTACGTGGACGGCATCACCCACCTACACGGCAAATGCGCCGCTGCGCCGTTCCGGGCTGATCGGCCCGGTGCAGCTGCTACTCGATCCTGCTGCGGGAACGCGCTGAACCGCCGCCTTCCTTGTTATTGCCCGCGATCTTTTTGCCGATCAATCACGTGGATTGACCCATCTTGCCAATATGTGCGATATAATGGCGCATAGAAGCAGGTTGTAAAAGCGTTCAAGATTCGAAATCCTTGCTGCGCAAGCGATGACGATTACCAGACGCGGAATGTGCCAGAAATTTCCGGCAGGACGACATCACCCTGCATAATGAGGAGTTTACGATGACCAGTTTGGTCGAGCGTGATTATTTCACCGACTACCAGATCCTCAAGGACCCCTATGCCTTCTTCAACGCGCTGCGCAAGAACGCGCCGGTGTTCCAGCCGCCGGGCAAGGACTATTACATCGTCACCGGGTTTGAGGAGGCGCTGCAGGTCCTGCGCAACCACGATGACTTTTCCGCGATCATCGGCCTGCCAGGTGCCGGGGCGCCGCTGCCGTTCACCCCGCACGGGCCGGACATCACTGACCAGATCGAGGCGCATCGCAAGCAGTTTGCGGGCGGTGATCAGGTGGTCAACCTTGATGACAATGCCCACACCCGCCTGCGCACGCTGATCAACGCGCTGTTCGTTCCCTCGCGCCTAAAGCAGAGCGAAGCCTTCATCGAGGACTATTGCGAGGACATGGTCGGCAAGGCCGTGGCTGCAGGCAAGGTCGAACTGATTGGCACAATCGCCACGCCCTTCGTTACCATGGTCGTCGCCGACCTGCTCGGCGTACCAGTGGAAGATCGGCAGATATTCATGGATGCCATTGCCGCCGGCCCGGTGCCTGGTAGTCTAGAAGGTGACGATCCGATGGGTGGAGAGAACCATCCCTTCGCGGTGATGGGTAAGTATTTCTATGGCTACATCGCCGACCGTCGCGCCAACCCGCGTGACGACATCCTCACCCAGCTCGCCACCACACCCTATTACGACGGCACGCAGCCCGAAGTGTTCGATCTTGTCCAGCTTGGCATGTTCATGTTTGGCGCAGGCCAAGACACCAGCGCCAAGCTGATTGGCAACGCGATGAGATATCTGGTTGAGCAGCCGGGACTTCAGGACGAACTGCGCGCCGATCCCAAGCGCATCCCTGCCTTCCTTGAAGAAGTGCTGCGGATCGAAGGCTCGACCAAGCAGACCGCGCGGCTCGCCCGCAGGGATACGCAGATCGGCGAAGTGGCAATCCCAGCCGGTATGAAGATCCTCGTCGCGCTCTCGGCTGCCAACCGCGATCCGCAGCGTTGGGACAATCCGAACGCACTGATGATCGGCCGTAAGAAGATCGTCGAGCACGTCGGCTTTGGCCGCGGCAAGCACGTCTGCGCCGACGCACCGCTCGCCCGGGTAGAGGTGCGCGTGCTCCTGGAAAAGCTTCTTGCTTATACTGACATGATCGCACTTGATCCCCAGCAGCATCCGGGTGGCGTTGCCGACCTGAGCTACGAACCAAGCTTCATCATCCGCGGACTCGCCGCCATGAATCTGAAACTGACGCCAAGTGAAGCGTTCCGGACACGCCAGTCGGACAGCGCAGCAGGAGCCTGAACCATGACCATTTCCGTTCCCGACGTCTCGGCGCATTCGCTCGCCGACCTCGTCTCTCTTCGCGGACGCACTGCCGTAGTCACTGGCGCGGCATGGGGGCTGGGTAAAGCGACTGCTCGGCGCCTAGCCGAAGCCGGTGCCTCCGTTCTCATCGGCGACATCGACGAGGAGGCTGCTGCTGCAAGCGCTCGGGAGCTTGCCGAACAGTACGGGACGAAGGTCCTGTCGGTGCGCATGGACGCCGGTGACGGACAGTCGATCCTGGCCGGGGCCGACCATGCCGTCGCTGAATTCGGCGGGATCGATATCTGGGTCAACAACGCCGGAATTCCCTCGTTTACCCCGCTGCTTGACCTCTCAGAGGATGAGTTCGACAAGGTCCTCGCAATCAATCTACGGGGCACCTTCGTTGGCGCGCGTGAAGCAGCGCGGCGGATGATCACGGCGGGCAAGGGCGGCGTGATCATCAATGTCGCTTCGCTGGCAGGCCTGCGCGGTATCTCGGCGGGACAGGCAGCCTATGTCAGTTCGAAGCACGGTGTCGTCGGCTTGACCAAGACCATGGGGATAGAACTGGCCCCTCACGGAATCCGCGTACTGGGCATCGCACCCGGCTTCTGTCTGACCGAACACACGATGCACCTCGCAAGCCTCGATGCCGAAGCACTGAAGCAGATTCCCATTCCCGGCATCGGCGGTAGCCCTCTGGGCCGGGTGGGCGTGGCGGACGACATCGCCCGGATGATCCTGATGTGCGCTTCCGACGTGACGATGTTCATGACGGGCGTGACGCTGCCCGTCGAAGGCGGAGTTTCGGCTTAGGTCAAATTTTGCTAATCCGCATTCGTGTCAAGTCTTGGGCGGTTCTTTCCACCGGGTGACCTTGGCCGCATTGCGCAAGGTGCACTTGCTGGCGTCGAACGGGACAGCGTCGAATGTGTGCGTCTGGTCAGTAAGCTGTGGCCCAGTGGAGCAGTTGTTCGGGCCGGTTTCAAAGCGGAGGATTACCCGTGAACCGTAGAGATTTGCTAAGAAATGGTGTGGTGGCCGCAACCGGCCTTGCGGTATTCAATCCACTGGCTGCGCTTGCTGCGAGCACAAACGATGTGATCCTGGCTGGCGTACATCCGGACCTGCGCCAGCTTGCAAAGATGTTGCTTGGCATGAGCGGGTCCATGCCCGCCTGGACGCGTACCGAATTGCCCCGGATCCGCCAGGGTTCCAGCGCGTTTCAGGCCAAGCCACTGGCGGAGGTGCCATATGTGCAGCACTCAGTTCCCGGTGGGCGTGGGCAGCCCGACGTAGTCGTTTACGTGGTCAATGCGCGCGAGGGGCCGGCGCGGCCCTGTATTCTGCACATGCACGGCGGCGGCTACATAACCGGATCTGCGAGCAGCTCGATCAATCAGGCGCAGCTCCTGGCCAAGGCGCTGGATTGCGTCGTGGTTACAGTCGAGTACCGGCTTGCACCTGAAACGACCTACGCAGGTTCGCTTGAAGACAATTATGCCGCGCTCAAATGGGTGCACACCAACGCTGCAATGCTGGGAATCGATCCAGCGAAAATCGCGCTCATGGGTGAAAGTGCTGGCGGCGGTCATGCGGCCCTGCTGGCCATTACGGCACGGGATCGCGGCGAGGTTCCGGTGTGTTTCCAGTGCCTCGTCTATCCGATGCTGGATGACCGCACCGGCACAAGCAGGCCGGTGCCGGAACATCGCGGAAAGATTCTATGGACCTCGGAAAGCAACAGGTTCGGCTGGGAGTGTTTTCTGGGCCGCAAGCCGGGTGGAAAGTCGACAGCAGGAATACCGGCGAAGGCTGCCGATCTGCGCGACTTGCCGCCAGCCTGGATAGGCGTAGGCGCGCTTGATCTGTTCCTCGATGAAGATATCGAATATGCCAGATGTCTGAATGCGACCGGGGTTGCCACCGAACTCGTGGTGGTTCCGGGGGCATTTCACGGCTTCGATACGATCGCTGCCAAGGCAGGCGTAGCGCAGCGCTTCACCGCAGCCAAGCTCAACGCCCTGCGGCAGGCGTTTGGTCAAACCCTGATCTGACGGGCGGGTGTCAGGGCTTTGCTGGCACTGGCAGGTAACGCCCTCCGTGCGCGAGCGAGGCCTGGTCCTCAAGAGGAATGAAGGCGGCAACACCTTCCATCTCGTAGGCTGCGGAAAGACCGACGTATTCGTGGGTTTCCGGATCGCGAAGGCCATCGGCGGCCCGGCGTGCGGCGTTGTACATGGCGGGTGCGTTGAAGCCGATGGTGTTTTCGTAATCCGAGGCCTGGAAGAAGGCCATCGACAAAAGTTCACGCCAGTCGCGA
>JANNZB010000121.1:0-1701 GCA_031410395.1 Novosphingobium sp. | reverse complement strand
TGTAGTGTCTTGTATGAAGGATCGAGCGACAGTGTCAGGAAATTCCTGACACGATGGATGTTCGTCAAGGCGGCGACGCGCCTGCCGAACTACGCCAACCATCCCTCGGCCAAGGCAAACCTGACGATTTCGGCCTTCGATTTCAGTCCGAGTTTCTCGATGGCCCGGCTGCGGTAGGTTTCGACCGATTTCGCGCCGATCGCCATCAACTCCCCGATCTCCTTGGTCGCGTAGCCCAGTGCCGTCAGTCTCAGCACCTCCCGCTCACGGGGGCTCAGTTCGTCTGCGCCGATCGTGGCCCGGCGCGTCAGCCCACCCATCTTTCCCGCCAGAGACGGATCGACGAACGTCCCTCCGGTAACCGCCGCACGAATGGCTGGAATCAGCGTCGTCGTCGCGGAGCGCTTGACGATGAAGCCGCTCGCACCAGCGGCAAGCGCTTGCTTGAGGTGGGCCTCGTCTTCGTGGCCGGTCAAAACCAGCACCTTCACCGCAGGGAGCTCCTCACGGATCTTCCGCGCAAGCACGATCCCGTTCATCTTGGGCATGGCGACGTCGATAATCGCAATATCCGGGGTGGTCGATCTCACCAGGCTGAGTGCATCGAGGCCGGTCGCAGCTTCGCCGATGAACTCCAGGTCAGGCTCCGCCATGACCAGTTGCCTCAGCGCAAGCAGGATGAACGGATGATCGTCGGCCAGGATAACGCGGATTCGGTCAGGATTCATGGCGAACAGCTTTCGGCAGGCCCCGTGGGGTTAGCCGATTTCCCTTTGATTTCCGCTTCTTCTTCGGTATCACACGCGCGATAACGCCCGTCGCAGTATGGGTGTCCCACGCTTCATTTGACAGCTAATTCGCTACCGCCTCTACTGGTCAAGCTGAATCAGCCTCCAAAGCTGTGTGAAATCGCCGGCGGCTCGCCGCAACCCAGTCTTCAGGCCTACACCCGCGGCTGCGATCGATGCAGGAAGTTCGAAGGAAACTGAAACGATCGGCCGTCCTGCAGGCGATGACCGGTGTGGCGTTTGCCGTCTCGATTGTGGTGCTGTTCTCACTCGATCTGCGGTTTCGTTACGACGATGCGATCGAGCAAGGAAAGAAGACCGCGATGAATTTCGCGGAACTCTTGTCCGAACACACGGCGCTCACGTTCGATAACGTTGAAAAGACGCTGCGCGAAGCAGAGAAGGTCCGCAAAGACAGCCTCGATGGCGACTACGCCACGGCTGAAGAGCGGAATGCCGCGCTTCGTCTGCTGACGAAGACCTCGCCGGTGGTGATCGCGGTCGGGTGGACCGACGCATCCGGCGATCTGATCGCTCATTCCTACGAGCGTGCGCCACCTCGAAGCAACATCTCCACGATGCCGCATTTCGTCGTCCAGCGCGATGAGGGCAGCGACCGGCTGTTTGTCGGACCGCCCTTCCAATCGGCGGTCTCGGACAAGTGGCTGACGGCAGCGTCGCTCAGACTCAACGACAAGGACGGCACGTTTGCCGGCATCCTCGCGGCCGCCCTCGACCAGTCGTATTTCGCCAAGATCTACCGGTCGATCAGTCTCGGTACCCAGGGATCGATCCTGCTGATGCATACCGACGGGCTGGTCGTGGCCCGCGAACCCGCGATCGAAGGCATGATCGGAAGATCGTTCGCTGGTGGGCCGCTGTTGAACGAACACCTTCCCAAGTCGGATTCGGG
>JANNZB010000120.1:0-3391 GCA_031410395.1 Novosphingobium sp. | reverse complement strand
TGCGCGATCCTAGCCTGAGGAACCGCCGCAATATGTGGGATGCTATCCGCAGACGGGCAGAATCGAGCGGGCATATCGACGCGCAGGTCGCCGTAATTGCGGCTGAAATTGGTTTCGTCAATGAAGTCTACGACCTGTTAGACAGGGTCAGGCTCGGCCCCGGAGGAAGCCCGCAAGATGTGATGGGTACGCACGCCTATCGAAGTTTGCTATTTTTTCCAAAGGCTTACGCCGCACTGAGAAGCGATCCTCGTTTTGTGCAGATATGTTCGCGGGTGGGCCTCGCTGATTATTGGCGCGCCTCGCAGAACTGGCCTGACTGCGCCGACGACGTGCTTTACGATATCAAATCTGCCTGTGCGAGCATGGCGCAAGTGACGCGCGAGCAGTTTGCTTTTTAGGCGCCCGCCGCCGCGCTCTCAAACACCCGCCTGGGGTTCTCAACAAACATCGCCTCGATTTCCGCCTCACCCACCCCGGCCTCGCGCAGCATCGGCAGGACGTCGTCGTGGATGTGGCGGGGTTGGTGGTTGGGCATGACGCGGGCATAGTCTTCCATGCGCGGGAAGTAGTCTGACCAGCAGATGCAGTAATCGTGGCTGAGCGTCAGCTGCGCGCCATAGCCCCTGCGTACCATGGCGGCGATGGTATCGACGCGCTGCTGGGTGGTGACGCCGGAGTCCAGCCCGAAACGGTCCATGCCGAGCATTGAGCCCTGATCGGCCAGCCGCGCCAAGTAATCGAGATCGGTGGTATCGCCACAATGGCCGATAATCACGTCGGCAAGGTTCACGCCCTCTTCGCTGAGCACGCCCTGAACCTCGATGCCGGTGAGCTGCTGCGGCGCGGTGTGGACGGTGATCGGGGTTGCAGTGGCACGGTTGGCCTGGGCGACAGCGCGCATCACCCTTTCAACGCCCGGAGTAAGTCCGGGCTTGTCAATAGCGCACTTGAGCATTCCGGCCTTGATACTGGTACCGCCCATGCCCTCGGTTATATCTCTCACGAACAGATCCACCAGCGGCTCGGGTGCATCGCACATCAGGCCGGGGCCGTGGAACTGAAACGGGCCGGGTAGCGCGTCAAAGGTGTACAGCCCGGTCGACAGGACTATATTTATGCCCACCTTTTCCGCCACCGTGATCAGACTCGGCACATGGCGGCCAAGGCCCAGCACGGTGAGGTCAATGATGGTATCGATGCCAATGTCGCTGAGCGCATTGAGGCGGGCAGCCGCGGTGTCTATCGTTTCGGGGGTGAAGAAATCGGGGCGGTAATTGACCGTGTATTCCATGTCCATCAGGAACACATGTTCATGGATCAGGGTGCGGCCAAGTGCGCTGGAATCGATCGGGCCGCGGGCGGTCTGGATGGTGGTCATGGGCCTACACTCACGCAAGGGCAGACCTTAGGGCCAGCGAAATGCAGTGCCCCGCGCAGCATATCGCCCGCACGGTTGCCTTGGGCAGGGATCATGCCGCATCAATGGCCAAAGAACACGCGGGAGAAACATGATGGAACTGAACGCCGAACTGCAAGAGCTGCTTGACCGCGACAAGGTTCGGACCTGCATTGTGCGGCTGGCTCGCGGTGAGGATCGGCGCGATGGGGCTGTGCTCAGCGCCTGTTTCTGGCCGGATTCGACCTTCGATTATGCGATGTACAAGGGATCATTCCCCGAATATCTCGACTGGGTAGTACCGGGGGCCGATGCCATTCTCAACACCCAGCATGTGCTAGGCCAGACCTTGGTTGAGCTTTCGGGGGATACGGCAAAGGCGGAAACCCACGTAATTTCCTACCACCGCGTCGATATGGGCGACGAGGCCGGCGAGCACGATACCTGCATTGGCGGGCGTTATCTCGACGAGATGGAAAAGCGAGGCGACGAATGGGCGATCAAGCACCGCACCATGCTGTATGACTGGTATCAGGATTGGGGCCAGAGCGCCGATTGGTCGCAAGGCATCATGGGCTATCCATTCCACGGGCCTCACTACTCCGGCAGCGCCAAGGGCGATTGGAGCGAGGTATTCTTCGGCAAGCGTTCCGCGTGATGCGTCCGCTTGAAGGCAAGGTCGCGTTTGTTACCGGTGCCAGCCGGGGGATCGGCAAAGGCACCGCCTGCGTGCTGGGTGAGGCTGGCGCGACGGTCTATGTCACTGCGCGGACGGTGAATGCACGCGATAGCGCGCTTCCGGGGACCGTCGGCGAGACTGTAGCCGAGATTGAGCGCCGGGGCGGAAAGGCGATCGGTGTCGCGCTCGATTTGCACGATGACGCTGCCATCGGTGCACTGTTTGAGCAGGTGAAGGCCCAACAGGGCCGCCTCGACATTGTGGTCAACAACGCCATGTCGATCCCTGATTCAATGACCACGCGGGTTGGCTTCTGGGAAAAGCCACTGGCGGACGAATGGGACATCTGGGAAACCGGCCTGCGCGCCGCCTACATCGCCTCGCACCATGCGGCGAAGATCATGGTGCCGCAGGGTTCGGGGCTGATCACCTTCATGTCCGGCTATGTCGGACGCACCTATACCTATGACGTGATGTTCGGCACGACCAAGACCGCGACCGACCGCATGGCGCGCGATATGGCTGTTGAATTAAAGCCGCACGGGGTGGCCGCGCTGTCGCTGTGGCAGGGGTTTACCTATACCGAGCGGGCAAATGAGAACTTGAAAACCGTACCGGGCATGGCAGCTCAGCTTAACAGCGCGGCCGGATCATCGCCCGAATTCGTCGGCCGGGTGATTGCCGCACTAGCTGCCGATCCTGATCTGCTGGTCAAGACTGGTGGCAGTTGGATCGTGCCCGAACTGGCGAAACTTTATGGTGTGACGGATATCGATGGCCGGACAATTCCCAGCTTGCGCAATGAGCGTGGCGGCCCGATTTTCGGACCAGTTTGATTGATTCATGGAGACGAAAATGACCGAGCGCCGCTTTGATAATCGCGTTGCCGTGATCACCGGATCAGGCCGTGGCCTTGGCTTCGAATATGCCAAGCTGCTGGCCAACAAAGGCGCGAAAATTGTCATTAACGACAACGGCTCGGCGCTCGATGGCTCGGGCGGCAATGGCAGCGTGGCTCAGCAGGCGGTAGAGCAAATCAAAGCTGCGGGCGGCGAGGCGATCGCCTGCACTGCCAGCGTCGCCACGCCCGAGGGCGGCAAAGCAATCATCGATGCCGCGCTCGATAGCTGGGGGCGAATCGACGTGCTGATTCACAATGCCGGCAACACCCGCTTTGATGCTCTGGCCGAGATTACCCATGAGGCCTTTCGCAGCCTGATCGATGTTCACCTGCTCGGCGCATTCAACGTTGTGCAGCCCGCTTTCCCGGCGATGTGCAAGGCAGGCTATGGCCGCGTGGTGCTGACGGGATC
>JANNZB010000119.1:0-2161 GCA_031410395.1 Novosphingobium sp. | reverse complement strand
ACCGCGCCGGCCTTCAGGTTGCGAGTGTTCTTGCTGATTTTGTGGAAAACAAGGCGCTTGCCGGCACGGGCATCTTCGCCGACGCGCTATGGGCGGGGCTGGCGGATATTCTTACCCGCTTCGGGCCGGTCAACCGCGCGCTGCTGGCCAAACGCGATGACCTTCAGGCGAAAATTGATACCTGGCACAAGGCCAATCCCGGCCCGATCAGTGATATGTCTGCCTATCAGGCGTTTCTGCGCGAGATTGGCTATCTGGTGCCGGAACCTGCGCCCTTTGCCATTGGCACGCAGAATGTTGACCCCGAGATTGCGACGATGGCTGGGCCGCAACTGGTGGTGCCGTCGCTCAATGACCGGTTTGTACTGAACGCCGCCAATGCGCGCTGGGGCAGCCTGTATGATGCGTTGTATGGCACGGATGCGCTGGATGCGCCGCCTGCGAAGCCCGGCGGCTATGATGCAGCGCGCGGCGCGGCGGTTGTTGCCTATGCACGGTCGTTCCTTGATGCGACGATTCCGGGATGGGAAGCGGCGCTGACGGGCGGCGATTGCCCCCACCAATTCGCCACCCGCGATGGTAGCGTGATGTTCATGCACAATGGCCTGCACATCGAAATTGTTGTTGATCCCGAACACCCGGTCGGTGCGACCGATCCGCTGGGCATTGCCGATGTGATCCTTGAAGCCGCGCTGACGACGATTGTTGATCTGGAAGATTCGGTCGCGGCGGTCGATGCGGACGACAAGGTGGCAGCCTATACCAATTGGCTGGGCCTGATGCGCGGCGATCTGGTCGCTACATTCGAAAAGAGCGGGCGAACGCTGACGCGATCCCTTGAAGCTGACCGTGAATGGACTGCTCCGTCTGGCTCCACATTCACACTCCCCGGACGCAGCCTGATGTTCGTGCGCAATGTCGGCCATTTGATGACCAACCCGGCGGTGCTGCTGGCCGATGGTTCCGAAGTGCCGGAAGGCATTCTCGATGCGCTCATGACGTCACTTTGCGCGCTGCATGACCTGAAAGGGCTGGGCACACACCGCAACAGCCGCGCGGGTTCGATCTATATCGTCAAGCCCAAGATGCACGGGCCGGAGGAAGCGGCGCTGACCAACAGCCTGTTCGATGCGGTGGAAGATGTGCTCGGCCTTGCCCGCCACACGATCAAGGTGGGCGTGATGGACGAAGAACGGCGGACGTCTGCCAATCTGGCCGCCTGCATCCATGCCGTGAAAGACCGGATTGTTTTCATCAATACCGGTTTCCTTGATCGCACGGGTGACGAGATGCACACTTCGATGCAGGCCGGGCCGATGATCCGCAAGGGCGAGATGAAGGCGTCGAGCTGGATAACCGCTTACGAAGCGCGCAATGTGCAGATCGGCCTTGCCTGCGGACTTTCCGGCAAGGCGCAAATCGGCAAGGGCATGTGGGCCGCGCCCGATATGATGGCCGATATGATGGTGCAGAAAATCGGCCATCCCAAAGCAGGCGCGAATACGGCGTGGGTGCCAAGCCCGACGGCGGCGACGCTTCATGCGATCCATTATCACCAGTTTGATGTGTTCGCGCGGCAGGCCGAACTGGCGAAGGAACCGACGCCCGGTCTTGATCCGTTGCTGACGATTCCGGTCGCACCGGTTGGGCATAACTGGTCGGATGAAGAGGTTCGCCAAGAACTGGAAAATAATGCGCAGGGCATTCTTGGTTATGTCGTGCGCTGGATTGATCAGGGCGTCGGTTGCTCCAAGGTGCCGGACATTCACGATGTCGGCTTGATGGAAGACCGCGCGACGCTGCGCATATCGTCTCAGCATATGGCCAACTGGCTGCTCCACGGCATCGCTACACCGGCACAAATCGACGCGGCTTTGACCAAGATGGCGGCGAAGGTGGACGGCCAGAATGCGGGCGATCCGCTGTATCGGACGCTGACGCCAGACAGCATCGCCTTCAAGGCCGCGCGCGCGCTGGTGTTTGAGGGGTTGGTTCAGCCCAACGGCTATACCGAGCCGTTGCTGCACAAATTCCGGCAGGTGGTGAAGGCGCAAGGCTAAATTCAGGAACGCACAATGACGTACACGCTCTGGGGTTCGGCCCCTTCGCTCTACTCCGGGAAAACGCGGTCTTATTTGATCAAGAAGGGGCTGAATTGGCG
>JANNZB010000118.1:0-3428 GCA_031410395.1 Novosphingobium sp. | reverse complement strand
GTATCGATCATCCGGCTCATCCGGGCAGAGATGCGAAGGCGCTCGGTGGCTTCGTAAAGCTTGTCCTGACTTTGCCCCGGACGCTCGGCAAGTTTGCTCAGGTGCCGCAGCAGCGCCGAGCTGTCCTTGGTCATCTGCTCGCCACCGAAGCGATAGAAATCATAGGCCGCCGCGGTGCGTTCGAGCAGTTCGGGACCCGACGGCAAGTGGATTTCCTGGCTCGCACCAGCCCCGACGATCAGCGTTGTCTTGGTCCTGATCATGCCCGGCGCAGCCATCCGTTCCATTGCTTCGCTGGGGCAAAACCCCACACGCGTGCGGCAATCCTTAGGAATTAATGGTTAATGGCCAGATAACGGATTGGTTTCCAGAGTCTGTTCTACTGAAGTGGAAGGGGGAGCGGGCCGGTGCCGCTTCTGTTCCAGCTTAACTGAAACAGACTCTAATCAATCAGATCAGCGCCGTGGGGGTTCCCCGCCGGAACCCCGTGGCTGCCCTGCCAATCATCGAGATCATCATAACAGGCCTCAACCACGCAGGCATAGGTTTCGGCGAACAGGTGGCGCTGTTCAGCATGATCGAATACGAAGGGGCGGTTGTTTGCCACCGCATTGAGCACGATCGGCGCAATATGTTCAGGGCGGTAAAACGCCATCGACGCGTGGGTTGTATCGCCACCCGAAAACTGGACCTCGGCAACCGCTTCGGGACCGCCGAACCTGCCCGGACGGTAGGCACCGTTGTTGGCCTTCATTCCTGACGCGACGCCGCCAGGGCAATAGGACGTAGTGAAAATGTTGTGCGCGCACGCCTCAATCCCAAGGTTCATCATCAGCCCGATGATCCCCATTTTCGCCGCCGAATAGGGCACATGCACCGGCATCCAGCCCGGCATCAGCCCGGCCATTGATGACGTGGCGCAGATGTGCCCGCCACCCGCCGCGATCATTCCGGGAAGGAAGGCGCGCGTGCAGTTCATCACGCCCATCAGGTTAACCTGCACGATCCAGTCAACGTCTTCGTCAGACATTTCAATCAGTGGGGTGAAGCTGGTTGCCCCGGCATTGGCGAACAGCAGCTGGACCGGCCCAAGTGCAGCGGTGGCGGCATCGCGCATCGCCGCAATCGCGCCGCGTTCGCAAACATCGCATTCCAGAGCGATTGCTCCACCTCCAGCCGCCGTGATGGCATCAGCCACTTTGGTGGCATTGGAAAGGTTTATATCTGCCACGGCAACACGCGCACCTTGGCGAGCCAGTTCCATCGCCAGTCCCATGCCGATCCCGCTGCCGCCGCCAGTGACGACCGCCGCCTTGCCGCTGATGCTCGTCATGCCAGCGCCGCCGGACCAAAAGCACGCGGCAACAGTTCTGACAGCCGCATTTCGAGCACTGTGTGTTCCCCTACGCAGAGCACCAACGGATCGCTGCTGCCCAGCCCGGCCACTTCGTTCAGAACCTGCCGGCACCGCCCGCAGGGCGTGACAGGATCGCCCGAACCCACTTGCCCGGCCTTGCCGCCGATCACCGCGACCATCTCAAGGCTCCCACGCCATTCCTCGGAGAGCGCCTTGCCGACTGCCACCGTCTCGGCGCACAGCGTCAGGCCATAGCTGGCATTCTCGACATTGGCCCCGGTCACCACCGAGCCATCGGCAAAAGCCAGCGCCGCGCCGACGTGGTAGTTCGAATAGGGGGCATAGGCCTTGGCAGCAGCGGTGCGCGCTGCTGCGATGAGAGCGTCTTTGTCCATAAAGGCAGCCTAGGACTGAACGACGACCCAACGCAATGCCTGATCATCAGCATCGGTGACAAGGCGATCGTTCGCGGTCCACAGTGTCCATGGCCGCCCGGCATAATCAGGCTCAAACCGCTCACGCGAAAGCCACAGGTTGCGGTTGAGGGTGCGGGCGATGTGGTAGCGCGCTTCGAAACGCGGCGACAGTTTCAGGATCACCGGCTTGCCCGCGTGGTTTTCGACCTGATTGAGGAATGTCATCAATTCGCTGGTCACCGCCGCTTCGCTCACCGGCGACGGGCAATCGTCAGGCAGCCGGTCAAGATCGACAGCAGGCGGCAGCATTTTGGGATCGCGCGGCACCACAGTTACAAAGTTCGCTGCCTGCTTGTCGGCGGGCTGGCAAGGGTCATAGACATGCAGCGCCCCCACCTGCAAATGCGCGGCGCGCGCGTCCTCTAGATTTTTCACGAAAGTCACATCGCGGGCAAAGGCGCTGGCCGAAGCATCGAGATAGACGAAGTCTGCACCGATCTTGTGCAGTGCGGTCCAATCCACCGGGCCATCCATCGCGCTGATCTCCGCGCCTTGCATACTATAGTCGGCGCGCTCCGGGGTCCAATAGCGCAGGTGCCACCACAGCATGACGCCGCAGACCACCGCGAGTAGTAGCGCCAACGCGGCCGCCCGCATCCGCCAGCCTCCGCGCTTCTTCCTTGCCATGAGCTTTGCGACCCCCTTCCCGTTCAGCCCCTGATATGCAGGACGCAGATCAGCGTAAAGAGCCGCCGTGCAGTGGCATGATCGGTTTCGACTTTGCCTTCGAGCCGTTCAAGCAGCATATCCGCCGCCTCGTTGTGGATGCCCCGCCGCGCCATGTCGATTGTCTCGATCTCCGATGCGCTCGCCCGGCGCACCGCCTGATAGTACGAATCGCAGATGGCAAAGTATTCGCGGATAGGCCGCCGGAACCGCCCGAGGCCAAGGATCAGCGTTTCGAACAGGTCATCCTGCTCACCCGAGATATCGAGTTGCAGGCGGCCATCATGCACTGCCAGCCGGACTTTGTAGGGGCCGGTGTGGCCAGCGGCAAAGGCGCGCGCGGGCTTGAACTGGTTGTCCTCAATCAGATCGAACATCGCGATGCGGCGTTCCTGTTCGATATCGGCGTTGCGCCGCAGGATCGTCGAGTCGTCGAGATCGATCTCAATGATGCGCGGGTTCGCCATGATTTAGCCCATTCGCAGATGCAGCAATTTTCGGCAAGGGGCAGGAGAAATCCGGACATTTGAGACAATCCACACCCTGTTGAAAAAATCCCCGCGACAGCCCCATTGCCCGGCCCTCACATCTCGCGCATGGATCATCGCAATCATGGCCGAACAAGCAATTCCCCTGCGCGCAAGCGATGCGCACGAGCCACTGATTCGGGCACTGCCCTCCAATATCGAGGCTGAGGCAGCCTTTCTCGGCGCGGTGCTGATCGATAACCGGGTGATCGAAGAACTGAGCACTCCGCTGCGTCCCGAGCACTTTTTTGAACCAATCCATGGCAGAATCTATGAACGGATCGTCCAGCTGCTCGATCGCAAGGCAGTGGTCACCCCGGTAACCCTGCGCCCCTATTTTGAAGCCGATGAGGCCCTGAAGGAGCTGGGCGGGGTAACTTACCTCGCCCGCCTGACCGCAGA
>JANNZB010000117.1:0-2679 GCA_031410395.1 Novosphingobium sp. | reverse complement strand
AATTTTGTCCGGCGTGCCGATTTCGCGCAGCATATTGAGCGCTGCCTCGTTCGCGCCGCCGTGCGCCGGCCCCCACAGGCAGGCAATGCCCGCAGCTATGCAGGCGAAGGGGTTGGCGCCCGATGATCCGGCAAGCCGCACCGTAGATGTCGATGCGTTCTGTTCGTGATCGGCATGAAGGATGAAGATCCGGTCGAGCGCCTTTTCGACCACCGGGTTCACCACATAATCCTCAGCCGGGACGCCAAAGGTCATGCGCAGGAAATTGCCGGTGTAGCTCAGCGAATTATCGGGGTGCATGAACGGTTGGCCGACCGAATATTTGAACGCCATCGCGGCAATTGTCGGCATCTTGGCAATCAACCGGTGCGCAGAAATTCGGCGCTGTTCCGGGTCCGCAATGTCGGTTGAATCGTGATAAAACGCTGATAATGCGCCAACCACGCCGCACATGATTGCCATCGGATGGGCATCCCGGCGAAAGCCCTGATAAAACTGGCGCAACTGCTCATGCACCATCGTGTGGCGGCTAATCGTCGTCGAAAAGGTCGCGAGCTCCTTCTTGCTCGGCAGTTCGCCATTGAGCAGGAGGTAGCAAACTTCCATGAAGCTTGATTCTTCGGCCAATTGCCCGATCGGATAACCGCGGTGCAGCAGCACCCCTTCATCGCCATCGATATAGGTCAGCGCTGATTCGCATGCGGCGGTTGAAGTGAACCCCGGATCGAAAGTGAACATCCCGGTTTCTGCATAGAGCTTACGGATATCAATGACATCGGGGCCAACTGTGCCGCCCATCACCGAAAACGTATGATCCTTGCCTCCCGCGCTTAACTTTGCTTGCTCACCCACCTGTTTTCTCCTCAATCAACCTGTTCCGACTATGCCCTCTGCGCCGCAATGCGCGCGAGGCTTTCTTCCCGGCCCAGCAATACCAGAACGTCAAAAATACCCGGACTTGTAGCCTGTCCTGTCAAGGCTGCGCGCAGCGGTTGCGCCAGTTTGCCCAAGCCCAGTCCCCAATCCTGTGCCAGCGCCTTCACCCTGACTTCGAGCGATTCAGTTGTCCAGTCCGCATGTTCGCCTAGCGCCAACGCGATTTTTCCCAACAAGGCACGGGCATCGCTGGTGAGCAGGCTTTCCGCCTTCTCATCAAGCACCAAAGGACGTCGCGCGAAAAGGAATTCAGCGCTCGCTGCTAGCTCGTCCAGATTCTTCGCGCGCACCTTGAGCACTGGCATGGCGCGGGTGAGCAGCGTGTCATCGATCGTACCGGTCATTCGTGCAGCAACAAGCCGCGCTAAACGGGCATCATCGGCCTCGCGCAAATAGTGGCCGTTGATATTCTGCAACTTGGCGAGATCAAAACGTGACGGGCTGGTGCCGACATCGGCGACATCAAACCATGCTATTGCCTGCTCGGCACTGATAAATTCCTCGTCACCATGTCCCCAGCCGAGCCGGAGAAGGTAATTGAACAGCGCTTCCGGAAGCACGCCCATGTCATCGCGGTAAGCGTCAACCCCCAAGGCGCCATGGCGTTTTGACAGCTTCGCCCCGTCCGATCCGTGGATTAGTGGTACATGCGCATAGACCGGGACCGGCCAGCCCAGCGCAGCGATAATCACCAGCTGGCGAAAGGCATTATTGAGGTGATCATCGCCGCGGATAACGTGGGTCACCCCCATGTCGTGATCATCAACCACCACCGCGAGCATATAGGTCGTCGTGCCATCGCTGCGCAACAGAACGAAATCAACAAGCTCGGCATTGGCAACGGTGACCCGCCCCTGAACCTGATCGTCAATCGCAGTTTCGCCCTGGCGCGGAGATTTTATCCGCACCACATAGGGCTGATCTGCCGGCCATGTCGCCGCATCGGCATCGCGCCATTCGCTTTCGATGCGGAACGGACGACGTTCAGCCTGTGCCGTTTCGCGCCGTGCCGAAAGTTCCTCGTTCGTCAGGTAACAGCGATAGGCGTTGCCACCAGCCAGCAGTTGAGCAGCGACTTCTGCGTGGCGATCAGTACGGGCAAACTGGAATACCGGTGCTTCATCGCCGCCAAGGCCCAGCCAGGCCAACCCGTCGAAAATCGCGTCGATAGCGGGCTCGGTCGAGCGGGCGCGATCGGTGTCTTCGATGCGGAGCAGGTATGTGCCGCCATGGTGACGGGCATAGAGCCAGTTAAACAACGCAGTGCGTGCGCCGCCGATGTGCAGATAGCCGGTGGGTGAGGGAGCGAACCGCGTGACGACAGCGCGGCTATTCACCTGTCCCCCGCAATCTGCGCCGCCGCTTGCCATCGTGCTGTGCTTCCTGTCCTATGTGGCCCGTGGATGTCGGGCCTGTTCATGCGCCATTACCGGGCGATTCGCCGGGGGCTTACCCGGTTCGCGCTGCATTGCAGCAAATTAGATGGCGCGTTGCAACGCACTTGTCCAGCATGCTCGTACGTCTTGAGCATTTTCTTGATCGCGCCGGGTTTGATCGCGCGCCTTGGCTCTCCGTGGCGTTTGCGCTGGGAATAGCGGCTTGGTTCAACATGGCGAACGTGCATCAGTGGCTCGCGTTTCTTGCCGTGATGGGTGCGCTTGGGATTGGCGCAACAGTGCTGTTGCGCGAGGATGGACATTTTCCCTACGTTCGCCAAGCAGTTATATCGATAGCACTTGTGGC
>JANNZB010000116.1:0-2165 GCA_031410395.1 Novosphingobium sp. | reverse complement strand
AGCGGGCTGGCTTTGCCGGCGGAGTGGAAGCGGACAACACCGCCGAGGCGCCGATCATGGAGCTCGCCGCGCAGACCGATTATGAAGAATGTCTGGCCTGCCAGTAATGGCGCTCCAATGATCAACGGAGAATTGTCTCGTGCGTAAATGGCATCGCTGGCTGGCGGTAATCTTCGGCGTGTTCCTGCTGTGGATCTCTATCACCGGCCTCCTCAGTCAGGTCCAGATGTGGCAAGAGGCGTTCGGCGGTGATGAGCCTGGCGCGCCGGCAGCCGTGGCCGCTGTTCCAGCCGGGTTCGTTTGCCCCGATACGATGACCTGCCGCCCCAAAGCACCCAAATCGGCGTGGAACTTTGGCCTTATGCACCACCTGCACTCGGGCGAGAGCTTCGGCTCGCTTGGCACGGTGATCGCCACACTGTCGGGCTTTGCCTTGATGTTCTTCAGCTTTTCGGGGCTGTGGATGTATGTCCGGATGTGGAGTCATCGCCGCGAACGCCAGCACAAGCCCGGCTGGTTCTGGAAGTAACATGCCCGCCGCCGCCGCATTCATTCAAGAACGAAGCAGCGCCCCTCCCGGGAGAAGAGGGGCGCTGCCGTTTCCTCGCCTTAGGGCGCCGAGCCGCTGGAACTCTGGCGGAGTCAGGGTCGGCGCTGGCGAATTCTTACTGCTCTTCCTCCAGCGCATAGGCATTGGCGCCGGTGGCCGAGAGGCGAACTGTGTCGCCTTCAATCCCGGCGACCAGACCGACCGAAATGTAATGGTGATGCCCTTCGTGCGAACCGCTGCCGCTGTCGGCCTTGGTCAGCTTGATCCGGTGTCCGTCGAGATGATCGACCGTGCCGACATGCACGCCGTCCGCGCCGATCACTTCCATGTGCTCGTTTATCTGCCCGGCAAATTGGCCGGAATACTGGTCCTGCGTTTGATTGTCGGCGCTCATGGCAACTCTCCTGATGTGGTGGCGGATCGGTTTTCGCCGGTCCGTACAATGCATAAATGCTCGAACCGCCCTTGTGGTTCCCGCGTGCCGCGCCATTTCCGCGCCCCACCCAGCCATCGCGCGCCATTTCACCGGCGCCCCGCGATGAATGGCAAAATTCACGCGCAGCACACTTCACCTCCGCGCCAGCGCGGTGTACTTTATTCTATCCGGTCCGGAGTCTGACCCATGCCTCTTCTTGAAGCCCGCAAAACCAACAAGCCCTTTGAATACCCCTGGGCCTATGATTTCTGGAAGCGCCAGCAGCAGATCCACTGGATGCCCGAGGAAGTACCTTTGGGCGAGGATTGCCGCGATTGGGCGCAGAAGATCAGCGAGAATGAGCGCAATTTGCTCACCCAGATTTTCCGCTTTTTCACCCAGGCCGATGTCGAGGTGCAGGATTGCTACCACGATAAATATGCCCGCGTGTTCAAGCCGACTGAGATCAAGATGATGCTCGCGGCGTTTTCCAACATGGAAACCGTGCACATCGCCTCGTTCTCGAACCTGCTTGATACCATCGGCATGCCCGAATGCGAATACGGAATGTTCCTCGAATATGAGGATCTGCGCGCCAAGCACGATTATCTGCACACTTTCGGCGTCGATAATGACGAAGATATCGCCCGCACCCTCGCGATGTTCGGCGGCTTTACCGAAGGGCTGCAACTGTTCGCCTCCTTTGCCATGCTGATGAACTTCCCGCGGTTCAACAAGATGAAGGGCATGGGCCAGATCGTCACCTGGTCGGTGCGCGACGAATCGCTGCACTGCGAAGGCATCACCAAGCTGTTCCACACCTTCGTCCAGGAACGCGGCTGCCTGACCAAGAGCGTCAAGGAAGACATCATCGATTGCTGCCAGAAGACCGTGCGGCTGGAAGACGCCTTCATCGATCTCGCCTTCGAACAGGGCCCGGTCCCCGGCATGAGCGCCAAGGAAATCAAGCGCTACATCCGCTACATCGCCGATTGGCGGCTCGGCCAGCTCGGCCTGCCCGAAATCTACATGATCGAAGACCACCCGCTGCCCTGGCTCACGCCTCTGCTGAATGGCGTAGAACACGCCAACTTCTTCGAAACCCGCGCGACGGAGTATTCGAAGGGCGCCACCAAGGGCGACTGGAACTCGGTCTGGGCAAACTTCGATCAGCGCAGGAAGGCCAAGGCGAACGATGGC
>JANNZB010000115.1:0-7944 GCA_031410395.1 Novosphingobium sp. | reverse complement strand
ATCGACTGGCCCGAGTTCTTCGTACGATCCGCTCAGCACCCAGTGCGACATCATGTCGGCTTGGCCGATCACTTGACTGAGTACATGGGCAATCATCGCCGGGCTGTCGGACGACCATTCGTTGATATGAAGCGGCAGCTTGGGAAAGGCGCTGGACGAGACTTTGGTCCTGGCGCGCCGCACCGCCTCTGGGATTACGGCGTTTTGGGACAGCTTGACGCCCGGCCCAAACAGTTTTTGCTGATTATCGCCTGCGTAAATATGGGTTGAGACGAAATCGACCGGCGCGTTCTCGGTGGCGCAAAACGCCAGAAATTCGGGTAGCCACTCGGTCGTCGATGTCGCCGGACCGCCGACGGTCAGACGCGGGTCGATCGACTTCAACGCAACGGCAGCGGATTTGTAAAGATTGAAGTAGTCGGCCTGTTTCCCGGACCAGAAAAACGGCAGGTTTGCCTCGTTCCACACCTCGATGGGCCATTGGGAAACTGCATTAATTCCATAGCGTTCGACCAGAAATACGCCAAATTCGCGGATAAAGGTACCCCAGGCTTCAAAAGTCTTCGGCGGGGTAATGTTGCCTTTGTAGAATCCGAAAGCCGCCGGGCCAGAGGCGATCTCGCTCGGCATAAAGCTGAGTTCGACGAACGGAGCGAGCTTCCGCTCGACCAGCCCGTCGTAGACCTCTGCTACGTTGCGAAAGTTTGGCGGCGCGGCCCGGCTCCGCTGCATGGTCGAGGTCAAAACGCCGAGTTCATCATTGAAGATGCCATGAAAGCGCACACGCTTGATGCCGAGCTCGGTGCGCGCGCGATCGATGTCCTGTCGCCAGCTTTCCCGCAACGTAATCGCCGCGCGATCTGAACCGACGCATTCTTCCCAGATGTGGGGGAGCGGGCCGGTGACTTCGCGCGAGCGGATCGTGACCGGGATGGTCTCGACCCCTATGGCGCCGATCGCCTTGCCCGAGACAAGGGCGGCACTGGCGGCCGATGCGGCGAGGAACTTGCGGCGGTCCATAGTTTACGCTCCTTGGCGGATAGCAGCTGGTAACGGGTAATGCGGTCTGACCATTTTATTTTACTGCGGTGGCCGTAGTGCCCTGAAATGCTCAAGCGTAAGCACAGAGCCCGGCGATACGGCCTCAGTTAAAGACACTGGTCCACATGCGACCAGCCTGTTGGGTAAAACGATTCCGGGCTCAACCTTGATTTGCTCAACTTCCGTGCTCATTTCATCTGCAACGTAAAGGCCGCCCATGCGCAGCCAGCGCCTCGATAAATGTACCCATCCCAGATACTCATGTGATTCATACGATCCCCGCGCCCCGCCCAACGGCTTTACGCTCCTGGGCCTTCCGCTCCCGCCACTTGCTCGCCCGGTACGTGGCAAGCACATCGGCCGCCCCGTCTGTTTCCACTCGCGCCTTGGCGAGGATTGGGGCTACGTCGATTGTGTAGGCACGGCGTAGTGCCTGAAATGCCATCATCGCATCGTTGGCCTCCTGTGCAGCGTGAAGCGCCTCACGGTCGACCAGGCAAGCCTTGGCGAAACACTGGCCAATCGCCTCAGCTGAGGAAAGCATGGATTCTATCGGGTCGGTGACGTTATGCGACTGATCGATCATGTATGCGGGATTGAATCCCGCCCCAGGACGCGCTTCGGCCTCGACCAGTTCGTTGAAAACCAGAAACAACTGGTGAGGGTTGATGCTGCCGCTGTCGAGGTCGTCGTCGCCGTATTTGCTGTCATTGAAATGAAAGCCGCCCAGCTTGCCGAACCGGTGGAGCCGTGCAACGATCTGCTCGATGTTCACATTTGGCGCGTGGTGCCCAAGATCGATCAGACACATGGCTTTAGGGCCGAGCTCCTGCGCAGCGAGGATCGACGAACCCCAGTCAGAGACCACGGAAGAGTAGAACGCAGGCTCGAACATCTTGTGTTCCAGCAGCATCCGCCAGTCGTCGGGCAACGCTGCATAGACCTGCGCGGCGGCTTCAAGGTAGCGGTCGAGGCTGCGGGCAAAATCCTGCTGGCCGGGGAAATTGGTGCCATCGCCGACCCACACCGTCAGATCGCGCGAACCCAGCTTCTGGCCGATCTCGATACATTCGATATTGTGTTCCACCGCCTGCTGGCGCGTCGCCTCAAGCGTCGAGGCGAGCGAGCCGGTGTTATAGCTGTGCGCCTGGCCTGGCTGGTCCTGAAAGGTGTTTGAATTCACCGCGTCAAAGCCAAGGCCAAGGCTGGCGGCTTCCTCACGCAAGCCAGCATAATCGCTGACTTTGTCCCACGGGAAATGCGGGCTGACGCGCGGGGTCGTTCGGCACAGCTGGTTGATTACCGCGCAGTCTTCCAGCTTTTCGTGAATATTGGTCGGCTCGCCAGCAATCGGGAACTTGGCAAACCGCGTGCCGCCGCGGCCCGCGCCCCAGCTTGGCACGGCGACGGAGAACCCGGAAACACGCGCCTTGATCGCATCAATGTCAATTCCGGTGCGGCTAAGCTTACGACCGAGCGCAGCATAATCATCTTCCAGCGCGGCAAATTCACGCGCGTTGGCTTCGGCGATCAGTTCGGCGGATAGGGGGTGATTGGTCACTTCGCTTTCGCCTTCAGCAGGCCCTGCATGTCCAACCAAGCCAGGAACTCGGTCATCATCAAGGTTGT
Organism: Novosphingobium sp.; assembly: GCA_031410395.1. Classification (GTDB taxonomy): domain Bacteria; phylum Pseudomonadota; class Alphaproteobacteria; order Sphingomonadales; family Sphingomonadaceae; genus Novosphingobium. Next base: position 5,274 of record JANNZB010000115.1, on the reverse strand, counting down.
CGTGGTGCCCGGAGTGCCAAGGCCAAAACCGTGACCGCCGGTCTGATAGGCGTGCAATTCAACGGGCCGCTTGGCAGAATTCCACGCCGTTACGATGGAGAAATCCCCGCGGCCAAACAAAGGGTCGTCTATTGCCAGAGCAACGAACATCGGCGGGGCATCGGCAGGGACTTCAACCTTGCCCATCGGGCCATAGATGAAACCGACAAAATCGGGCGCGCGAGTTTGAGGATCGCTATCCGTGCCTGATTCCAGCACTGCGCGCAGCGCGGTCATGGCTCCGGCCGAGAAGCCGATCATGCCGACGCGCTTGGGATCAATGCCCCATTCAGCGGCGCGGCTGCGGATCAGCTTCAGGGAGGCTATGCCATCGGCCCCGGCACCGGGATCCTTTATTTCCGGCCGTTTCGGTGCAGTCCCGTCCTTTGTCTGGGACGCTACAAACATCTGCTTCATGCCGGCATACCAATCGGCATCCGCAGGGGGGGTCGGGTTAAGCCGGTACTTCAGAACAAACACGGTAATTCCGCGATCAGCAAGCGCCTTGGCCACCCGCCAGCCTTCGTTCTGCATCGCCAGCATCATGAAACCGCCACCCGGTGCAACAACCACAGCGGTGCCGTTCGCGGTGCCTTTGGCTGGGGCGATCATGGTAAGCGTCGGATAGGTGACGTTGCGAACCACCACCTCTTTGCCCATCCACTTGCTGACCACCTCATCTGATGGTCTGCCCGGGCTGCCTGTGCCGTAAACCGGGATGACTGCCGAACCCTTCGGTGCTTCCGCTGCGGCAGTCGCAGGATCGATAACCGGCTGCGCGTTTACCGCGCTTGAAGGCAGCAAGGCCAAAGCCGCAAACCCAAGAAGTGCACTCCGTCCAGTCATTTCGATAATCCACTCTTTTGCTGTGGTGATGGGCATGGCGGGTAAATTCCAGTGCGTTACCTTCATCGTTTCGTGGCCTTAGTCATGAAGCCGTGCATCGCCATCCACGCGGTGAACTGGTCCATGAATTCTGCGGTGGTGGTGTTCACATAACCCAAGCCGAATCCATGCCCGCCGCGTTCATAAGCGTGAAGCTCCACGGGGCGCTTGGCAGCGCGCCAAGCGGTGACGATTGGGAATCCCTGCGCCGGAAACAACGGATCGTCCATCGCGATCGCCGCAAACATCGGAGGCGCATCGGCCCGGACAGGCACTGCGGCCTGCGGGCCATAGATATAGCCAAAGAAATTCGGCCCCTTGCCAGCGGGTGCAGCCTGAACCGCGTTGAGCGCGGTCATCGCGCCTGCGGAAAATCCGACCATGCCCACTTTGGCTGGGTCGACATGCCATTCGGCGGCACGGCTGCGGATCATGGCCAGCGCAGCCAGAGCGTCCTTGGTTGATTCCGGAGCCTGCAACGACGGTTGGCGTGTGCGATCACGAACGCCTGCCATCATCCGTTGCATCATGACCTTGCGCGCCTCTGCCTCATCCGCAGGGGTCTTGAGCAGGCGGTATTTGAGAATGAAGGCGGCAATTCCGAGATCCGCCAGTGCGCGGGCGACAGCGATCCCTTCAGCATGCCATGACAGCTCCATGAATGCACCGCCCGGCGCGACAATCACTGCCGCCCCAGTGGCTTTGGCCGGATCGGGTAATACCGGAGTCAAGGTTGGCCGGGTGACGTTGCGCACGGAAACGGGATAGCCCATCACCCCTATCCAGTTCTCGCTCGACCGCGAGCCTGGCGTCTTATCGCCATAAAGCGGAATGGCCTCGGGTTGCTCGGGTGTTGCCACAGGCCCGATCCGCCGCTTTTGTGCCTCGGTCGGTGCAACTGACTGCGCCATCACGGGCAGTGCGGCAAACAGCAACAGCGCCGCCACAAGAATTTTTTTCATCATTCCCCGTTCCCAATCCCTTTTCAACGCACGCCGGTTACCGCGTAAACGCTTGTGCATTACCTGCATCGACGTTGATCATATTGCCGGTCGACTTTGCCGACATATCCGAGCCGAGCCAATAGACTGCCTCGGCAATATCTTCGGGCAGCACATCGCGGCCGAGCATCGAACGCTTGCGGTAATGCTCTTCAAGTTCCTTGCCTGCATCGATGCCATGCGCCCCGGCACGCTCCTGCCGCCAATCACCGTCCCAAATTTTTGAACCGCGGATCACCGCATCGGGATTGACCACGTTGACCCGGATACCATCAGGCGCTCCTTCAAGAGCGAGGCAGCGCGCAAGGTGGTTCGCAGCCGCTTTGGCTGATGCATAGGCCGAGGCATTTGTTGCCGCCGCGATGCCGTTCTTTGAACCGATAAACACCACAGAGGTTCCGCCCTGATCGCTCATCCGCTTGAGCAAAGGCCAGGCGGAACGCGCAGTGAGAAAATAGCCCTGGGCCAGCACATCATAATTGCGGTTCCACAGAACAAGCGTGGTCTCTTCAATCGGAGCGGAACTGGCGATCCCGGCATTGGCAACGAGCAGGTCAAGCCCGCCGAATTCGTGCGCGCAAGTATCAAACGCAGCCTGCACCTGCGCTTCATCGGTGACATCGCAGAACGCGGTGCGGATACAATCCTTGCCGAACTGCTTGGCAAAGTCGGTGCAGACCTCTTGCAAAGCGTTTGCATCGCGGTCTGCCAGCATCACGCAGGCCCCTTCGCGCAGCAGCCGGGCAGCGGTCGCCGCGCCGATACCGCCAGCTCCGCCGGTGACCAGCGCGATCCGCCCGGCCATCGGTTTTGGCGCAGGCATCCGCTGCAGCTTGGCTTCTTCGAGCAGCCAGTATTCGATATCGAAGGCTTCCTGCTCATCGAGCGCAATGTAGTTGCCGATAGCTTCTGCGCCGCGCATCACATTGATGGCATTACCGTAAAATTCACCCGCGAGCCGTGCGGTGGTCTTGTCAGCGGCGAAAGTCATGCGACCTACCCCCGGCACGAGAACGACCACGGGATTCGCATCGCGCATCGCAGGAGAATTGGCGCGCTTGCAGCGGCCATAATAGGCGGCATACATCGCGCGGTATGCTTCGAGCATTTCAGCAAGGTAGGCGTCATTTGACAGCCGCGCCGGATCGAGCGTCAGCGGCGCGATCTTGGTGCGCAGGAAGTGATCGGGGCATGATGTGCCTAGGCCCGCCAGCCGCGCAAAATCGGCCGCTCCGGCGAATTCAAGCGCCTCTGGATCATCGGAAAAATGGCCAATCTTGCGGCGGGCGCCGGTCATCAATCCGCGCAGCCGAGGCATCAGATCGGCGGCAATAGCGCGCCGGTTTGCAACCGGGGCAACAACCTGCCCCCCAAATGCCGCCTTGCTTGCAAGGCGGGCGTTAAGATAGTTCGCGGCGTCAGCGATCAGCGCGACGGTTTGTTCATAACAGGCTTTGGCGTTATCCGCCCAGCAGATGATCCCGTGCCCGGCGAGCATTACGCCATAGATGTCGGGGTAGGCGGCGACGTAATCACGAAGCTGAATGCCGAGCGTATATCCAGGGCGCTTCCAGTCTATCCAGCCGATCTTGCCGCCCCAAATATCACGCGTAGCCGCTTCTCCGCCCGAACTGGCAGCGAGCGCAATGATCGCATCGGGATGGACATGATCAACATGGGCGAAGGGCAGCAACGAGTGCAGCGGCGTGTCGATGCTCGCCGCGCGGGCATTAAGGTTGAAGGTGCAGTGCGGCAGATAGCCGACCATCTTGTCATCGTCCTGCGAACCCGCATAGTGTGCCTCAAGTGCGAGCAGCTTGTCCTGGTACAGCGTGCAGAATCCGTCGAGATTCATTGAACCGATGTCACCGCCCGAACCCTTAACCCACAACACCTTGACTGAAGCGCCGCTCAACAGGTCTGTTCCCTCCAACTTCGCCGAAGTATTGCCTCCACCAAAGTTGGTGACCGTCAGGTCGGACCCCAGGAGGTTGGAACGATAGAGCAGCAGTTCGGCGGGTGACAGCTTTGCGGCATGTCTTTCATCCCACCGGCTCTCTGGCACCGAAAAGGGAATTGCTGCGGGCGAAATCGTCGATTGCATGTTCATGGAATTGCGCCCTAGCATTCGTAGCTTGCGCGATCAATCTTATTCGCTACAAAGCGATCATTTTCAATCAAACGAGCGGTGTTAAAGGACTGTATGGAACGCGGCTTCTCCATTGTGATCGACGTAGGCAAGACCTTGAGCAAGATCACGCTATGGTCGCGTGAGGGCACATTGCTCGATCGGCGGGTGCGCCCCAACGCGGCATGCGCTGCCAGTGGTCCGCGCAGGCTCGACGTGGACGGAATTGCCCAATGGCTGGTCGCGGCGCTCGCCGAATTTGCTGAACATCCCATTGAATTACTAATCCCGGTAGGACACGGTGCCGGTGTGGCCGTGCTGATCGATGGTAAACTCGCGTTTCCGCCAATCGACTATGAGCAGTCGCTGCCAGATGATATCGTACAAGCATATCTGGCCGAGCGTGATCCCTTCAAGCTTACCGGTTCCCCCCTATTGCCCGACGGCCTCAACCTAGGGGCTCAGCTGTTCTGGCTGGACAGGCTCCATCCCGAACTCATGCAGCGCGCGACATTTCTCCCTTGGGCGCAATACTGGGCGTGGTTCCTTTCGGGAGTAGCCGTCAGCGAGATTTCCAGCCTCGGCTGTCACACGGACTTGTGGGCGCCGGGTATTGCTCGGTTTTCACCCCTGGCCGAACGCATGGGATGGGCGGACCGCTTCGCACCGCTGATGCTCGCCGCCGACCCTATCGGCACCTTGCGCCCCCAACTAGCCAGTCGCACCGCCCTCCCTCTCACGGTCACGGTACTGGCAGGTTTACACGATTCCAACGCTGCGCTGCTTGCAGCCCGCGGGTTTAGCGCCGTCGGCACAAATGAGGCTACCGTGCTGTCGACCGGCACGTGGTTCGTTGCCATGCGTAGCCCGGCTCTGTCCTTGCCCTCCGCCAGCCTGCCCCCGGGACGGGATTGCCTAGTCAATGTTGATGTATTTGGCCGTCCAGTTCCTTCGGCCCGTTTTATGGGCGGACGCGAAATCGAAAACCTGATCGAGATCGACACGCACCGGATCGATATTCGGCCCGACCAACCCGCACTTGTCGCTGCGGCGCCAGAGATCTTGGCAGGCGACATAATGGTGTTGCCCACGTTCGCACCCGGCTGTGGCCCCTTTCCGCAGGCTGTCGGCGCTTGGCATAACCAGCCCGCTGACTGGATGCAGCGCCGCGCTGCTGCTAGCCTTTATGCAGCGCTTGTCACCGATGCGGCGCTCGACCTT
>JANNZB010000114.1:0-2634 GCA_031410395.1 Novosphingobium sp. | reverse complement strand
AGGTTTTCCGGCTTCAGGCTGTGGCGGGCGATGATGCAGCGGCCAATGCGCTCTGTGGCAAGCTCAAGGCTGCTGGCGTTGCCTGTCAGGTGAAGCGCTAAACTATACCATTTCCACATGCGCCAGTGGCTGCGTGCTTGCATTAAGCACGCAGCCCGGCCACCTTTGCCATCATGGTTCCCGCAATTTTTGGCCTTTCTGGATTGACCCTGACGGCGGAGGAGCTTGCCTTCTTTGCTGATGCTGATCCCGCAGGTTACATCCTGTTCGGACGCAATATTGCCAGCCGCGATCAGGTGCGCGGCCTGACTGATGCCTTGCGGGCAATCCACGGACGCGAGCGGCTGTTTATCAGCATCGATCAGGAAGGCGGACGGGTTGCTCGGATGAAGCCGCCAGTGTGGGGGGTCTATCCCACTGGCGAGGCCTTCGCCCGGCTTTATGACCTTGCCCCGTCGAGCGCGATCGCAGCTGCGCGCGCCAATGCCGAAGCGCTGGGGATTGATCTGGCTGAGGTCGGGATTTCGGTTGACCACGCGCCAGTGCTCGATGTGCGCCAGCCCGGCGCGCATGATGTTATCGGCGATCGGGCGCTGGGGGATGAGCCGCTGCGGGTGGCCGCGCTGGGCCGGGCCACGCTCGAAGGATTGGCCTGCGCCGGGGTTGCGGGCACGATCAAACATCTGCCGGGGCATGGCCGCACCACCTGCGACACCCACAAGGCGCTGCCGACTGTCACCGCGAGCGAGGCCGAGCTGGCGCGTGACCTGGCGCCGTTTGTCGCGCTCAACCATGCACCGATTGGCATGACGGGGCACCTGTTGTTCACCGCATGGGATGCGCAAAATCCGGCCACGCAGTCGCCCTATGTGGTGGAGGAAATCATCCGCAAGCGCATCGGCTTTGATGGGCTTCTGCTCACTGATGATCTTGATATGGAGGCGCTTTCCGGCACCCTACCTGAACGCGCGGCGCGATCGGTGGCGGCGGGGTGCGATCTTGCGCTTAACTGCTGGGCGAGGACTTATGACATGATCGGGATCGCCAAGGCGCTGCCCTCTATGGCCGAATCCAGCGCCGTCCGACTCACCCGCGCGCTAGCCGGGACCAGTGTTCCGCAGGATGGCACCGCCCGTCAGGCCGACCTTGTCGCCAAGCGCGATGCCTTGCTTGCACTGGTGGGGCAGGTGGCATGAGCGAAGAACTGACCCTCAACGATCCCGCACTGGGCGGTGAATGGGAAGGCCCTGCCGCCGCCGCAGCTGAAGACGAGGCGCTCTATCTCGAGCTTGATGGCTGGGAAGGTCCGCTCGATCTGCTGCTCGATTTGGCGCGGCGGCAGAAGGTTGATCTGCGCAAGATTTCCCTGTTGGGCCTGGTCGATCAGTACCTTAGCTACATCGACCATGCCGAATCCCTGCGGCTGGAACTGGCGGCCGATTACCTCGTAATGGCGGCCTGGCTTGCCTACCTCAAATCGGCGCTGCTGCTACCGCGTGAGGAGCAGGAAGAGCCCAGCGCCGAAGAACTGGCTATGCGCTTGCAGATACGCCTTCAGCGCCTCGCCGCGATGCGCGACGCCGCCGGGCGGCTTATGGGGCGTGACCGCCTTGGCCGCGATGTGTTTGCGCGGGGCGCGCCCGAAGGTCTGCGGATTGACCGGAAAAAACTGTGGCAATGCGAATGGTTCGATCTGATTCAGGCGTACGGTCAGGTCAAGGTGCGCACCGCGCCGGTGGTGCACATGGTGCGCGACCGGATGGTGATGACGCTCGATTCGGCCTTGGCGCAGGTATCATCGATGCTCGGGCTGACGCTTGACTGGATGGACCTGCGCGAATTCCTGCCGCCGCATGCCGAACCGCGTCTGCGGCGATCCGCGCTGGCCTCAAGTTTCGTTGCGGCGCTTGAACTCGCGCGGCTGGGCAAGGCCGAACTGGCACAGGACGAACCTTTCGGCCCGCTGCGGCTGCGCAAGGCAGTGGCATGAGCCAGCCCTTCGATGACCTGCTCCGCGCCGTTGAAGCGACGCTGTTTGCGGCGGATGCTCCGATGACCGCTGCTGCGATTTCGGCCCACCTTGGCGGGGCCGATGTGGAAACTTTGCTCCACGAACTGGCGCAGCATTACCAGGGTCGGGGCATTGCAGTGGTTGAGCGGGGTGGGCGCTGGCACTTTCAGACCGCACCCGATCTTGCCCACCTGCTGCGCCGTGAGCGTGAGGAACTGCGGCGGCTAACGCGCGCGGGCACCGAAACGCTTGCGATTGTCGCTTATCACGAACCCGTCAGCCGTGCGGAGATTGAAGCCATTCGCGGGGTGCAGGTGGCCAAGGGCACGCTCGACGTGCTGATGGAGGCCGGCTGGGTGCGGATTGCTGGCCGCCGTGAAGTGCCGGGGCGGCCTGTAATCTATGCGACCACACCCGAGTTTCTCGCCCACTTCGGCCTCGCTTCGCGCAAGGATTTGCCGGGTCTTGATGAGCTGAAGGCGGCCGGACTGCTCGATCCGGTCGATGATGTGCTGGGTGCGATGACCACGCATCTGGCCGAACAGCATGATAATCCGACCGGCGCACTGGAAAGCGAAGACGAAAGCGCCTAGATGTAAATCTACAAGGTGGGCGCAACCGGG
>JANNZB010000113.1:0-1880 GCA_031410395.1 Novosphingobium sp. | reverse complement strand
ATTGCCGAGCGGCATAACGTCCATTACCTGCCGATTGTCAGCTCGGGCCGGGCCTTCCGCCTGTTGTGGAAGCGCGCCTATCACAAGGTGCCCCATTTGCTCGGCGCGGTGGTTTATGAAGATCCGTGGCTGGCGGGCGGTCACAATGGCTTGTCGAACGCCGAAAATCCCCTCGAACCGCAGGATCCTTATCCGCGCGTCAAAGTTTTGCGTGAGGTTATGCAGGCCGAAGGCATACCTGATACAGTGCCCATCGTTATGGCCGGTGGGGTCTGGGCGTTGCGCGAATGGAATGACTGGATCGACAATCCGGAACTTGGTCAGATCATGTTCCAGTTCGGCACCCGCCCGCTGCTGACAACTGAAAGCCCAATCCCTATCGACTGGAAAGAAGCCCTGCGCGATCTCAATCCGGGCGACGTTCTGCTGCACCGGTTTTCGCCGACGGGATTTTATTCCTCTGCTGTGCGCAACCCTTTCCTGCGTTCACTCGAGGCGCGGTCTGAGCGCCAGGTGCCCTATTCGAAAGTTGAAGCGGGCGAACACACCGTGCGGCTTGACGTTGGCGTGCGCGGCAAGAATTTCTGGGTCACGCCAAAGGACCTTGAGCGCGCGCGGGGTTGGGCCGCTGAAGGCTTCAACGAAGGCCTGCGCACGCCTGATGATACCATCGTCTTCGTCGCGCCGTCTGAGCGTGAGGTAATCCGGCGGGACCAGTCCGATTGCATGGGCTGCCTTTCGCACTGCGGTTTTTCATCATGGAAAGACCATGACGATTACACCACCGGACGGCTTGCTGATCCGCGCAGCTTCTGCATCCAGAAGACGCTGCAAGACATCGCCCATGGTGAACCGATCGACGAGAACCTTATGTTCGCAGGCCACGCCGCGTACCGGTTCAAGCAGGACCCGTTCTATTCGAACAACTACACGCCGAGCGTTAAAGAACTGATCGAGCGGATCCTTTCAGGTGACTGAAGGCTTTCAGCAAGGTGTGGAGACCGTGCTGGAACATCGCCCACCTCCGCTGCGCCGATTGCTAAGGGAAGCGTTTGATCTTCCGTTAGTTTTGGCCGCGCCATTGCTCCCCTTGGTGCGATCCTCGCAACGTGGGATGGGAATGCCGGTTTTGGTCATTCCCGGCTTTGGATCCAATGATCATTCGATTGATCGCCTGGTGCGCTCGCTGAACGCTGCGGGCTTTGCTGCTACGGGTTGGGGTCAGCAGACAAACTTGGGCTACCGGCCGGAACTGCTGGAGGGTCTGGCGGTAAGGTTGAACGACATTGTCGCAGATCGCGGTTCGAAAGTAATCCTTGTTGGTTGGAGCTTGGGTGGCCTGTTTGCCCGCGAAACTGCCAAGCTTCATCCTGAATTGGTTAGCATGGTTGTTACTTTAGGTAGCCCGTTCTCGGGTTGCCGCCGCAACAACAATGCTTGGCGGCTTTATGAAGCGATAAACGATCATTCCGTGGATAATCCACCCATTGCATCTGAACTCGCGGAAAAGCCCTGTGTACCAACCTTTGCCATGTGGTCGCAAAGGGACGGGATCGTCTCGACGGGTTCTGCGCATGGACTGTGCAACGAAAGCGACGCAAGAATTCAATTGCATTCCACACATCTGGGAATGGCTACGCGGTCCGGTCCGATACGGCAGATTGTCCAGCTGCTTGCTGACAGGCTGGCTGAAACACAAAATACCGAGCGAGTTGACGTAGGTTCTTGAAACCTTTTCATGCGGCGAACAGCACCTCGTCAAGCGATGTGGCCGGTTGGCGCGCGCGCAGAGCACTTTCAATTGCCGCAACGAACTGATCGGTGGCGCTTTCCCACGTGAAGCGTCGCGCAAAGATTGCCGCCGCTTTCCGGTCGACTCT
>JANNZB010000112.1:0-4430 GCA_031410395.1 Novosphingobium sp. | reverse complement strand
GGACTATCGCGGCGATCCGGCCTCGGCGCTGCTCGAAGTGCTCGATCCGGAACAGAATTCGAAGTTTCAGGATCATTATCTTGAGCTCGACTATGACCTTTCAGACGTGATGTTCGTGTGCACCGCGAACAGCCTCAATCTGCCGCAGGCGCTGCTCGACCGGATGGAAATCATCCGGCTCGAAGGTTATACCGAGGACGAGAAGGTTGAAATTGCTGAGCGCCACCTGATCGAAAAGCAGGTCGAAGCGCATGGGCTGAAGAAGGGTGAGTTCAAACTCACGCAAGAAGGTCTGCGCGATCTGGTGCGATATTATACGCGTGAGGCAGGCGTGCGCACACTAGAGCGGGAAATCGCCCGGCTGGCGCGCAAAAGTCTGCGCAAGATCCTTGAAGGCAAGGAAAAGAGCGTAACGATCACGCCCGAGAACCTTGCCGACTATGCCGGTGCGCGCAAATTCCGCCACGGCATGTCCGACGAGGAGAACCAAGTCGGAGCGGTTACCGGCCTTGCCTGGACCGAGGTTGGCGGCGAACTGTTGACCATTGAAAGTGTGAGCGTTCCCGGCAAGGGCACGGTCAAGACTACCGGCAAGCTTGGCGAAGTGATGAACGAATCAGTGCAGGCAGCCTTCAGCTTTGTCCGCGCGCGCAGTCCGAGCTATGGCATCAAGCCGACGATCTTCAATCGCAAGGACCTCCACATTCATCTTCCCGAAGGTGCGGTGCCCAAGGACGGTCCTTCGGCGGGTGTCGGCATGGTCACCTCGATTGTCTCAACGCTCACCGGCATTCCGGTGCGCAAGGACGTGGCGATGACCGGTGAGGTTACGCTGCGCGGACGGGTGCTCGGCATTGGCGGGCTCAAGGAAAAGCTGCTCGCGGCTCTGCGCGGGGGCATAACCACGGTGCTGATCCCTGAAGAAAACCGCAAGGATCTTGCCGAGCTGCCTGCCAACATCAAGGCGGGGCTGGAGATTATTCCGGTCAGCCACGTTGATGAAGTGCTGGCAGTAGCGCTGGTTTCACCGGTGGTTCCGGTGGAATGGACCGAGGCCGATGACCTCGCCAGCCAGCCAGTCGCGCATCTTCCGGGGTCCTCGCCCACCGCGCACTGATTCTTGCTGCACTGCGGCGAATCAAGACGTAGTGTGTCGGGCGACCCTTATTTACAAGATGCAAGAGGCTGATTGCGTCCAAAACGACGAAAATTCGGGGATAATCGTAGCTGATCTGCTCTTTTCGGCTTTGACACGCGCCGCAAAAGCCGCTCAATTCCGGCCACTTTGAGGCGTCTCAGAGAAAAACCATTGTCCACACGCAGTAGGGGGTTCCCGAAATGAACAAGAACGAATTGATCGGCGCAGTAGCAGATTCCAGCGGCCTGACACGCAGCGATGCCACCAAGGCAGTCGAAGGCGTTTTCGAAGCAATCACCGGCGCGCTCAAGAGCGGTGACGAAGTTCGCCTTGTCGGCTTCGGCACCTTCTCGGTTGCCAAGCGCAAGGCATCAACCGGCCGCAACCCGCGCACCGGCGAAACCATGCAGATCAAGGCTTCCAGCCAGCCCAAGTTCAAGGCCGGCAAGGGTCTGAAGGACTCGGTCAACTAAGACCGACGTTCCTGGCGGGTCTCACGCCTCAGGCCCACTTAGACAAAATAGGGCCGCATCCTGCGTTAGGATGCGGCCCTTTTTTGTTGGCGGTGGGGTGAGCGGTGCCGGCGTCTTGATAATTGCACACATTGATCTTTGCTTTCCCGCTTGCGCAGGGAGCGGCGCACGTTGATTCAGCTTAGGCTCGCAGCGCCCTAGTTACCCAGTTTGATTAGCGCCATCGGTGCGGCGGGGCTGCGCGGGTTGACTGCCCAGGTGAGTCGCTGGCCCATCGGATCGGGCTTAGGACCCTCGTCGGTGCTGTTCGACAGGATTGTGCCGTTGGTAGTTATGGAAAAAACCCCATCGGCGACGGGCATCTTGGCGGTGTTGCCAGCAGTATCCTTGCTCTCTCCGGCACCCATCATTCCGCCCATGCCGCCCATCATTGCCGCGAAGGGCGAGCTTGCGGCGTTCGGGCCAAAGCCCGGGGCATCGACGCGCACCGAGCCATCGCTGCGTCGAGAGATCTGGACGAAGGCATTGGCCATGGCGAAGCGCTCGATCGTTGGAAAAACAAAATCGTGGTCGAGGCGGCCAGCGATGGCGAAATCGACGAGGTAAAGCCCGTCGCCCTTGTAGAGCACCGAACGGAACCCCGCTTGCCTGCGCAAACGCGCAGCAAGGTCTTCGGCAGCCTTGGGATCGCTCGGATCAATGCCGCCGAGGAAAGCCTTGGCGCTTTCCGAATCTTTTTTGGATTTCTCGGCGGCGGCTTTCTGCCCATCGAGCCAATCCTTCTTCTGCTGCGCAACTTCGCTAGCGGAGCATTTGCGATCCTTGCCCTCATCATCCTGACAGGCCTGAGCCGCAAACTTCGCGTTACCGGATGCGCTTTGTCCCGCCATCTTGCTCAACGCCAGCAAGTAGATCTCGCCTTTATAAACGAATGAAAACTGTGCGTCTTTGCGCAGGTCGAGCGATGAGGTAAATTTACCCGGGAAAAGCAGGCAGGCCGCGAGCATCAAAGTCAGCGCGGTAACCGCACCGATCCGCTTAATCATGGCATGTCCCCCTTAATTTGCGCCCCTAGTAGCCATAGCATATAGGGCGATTGCAGCGGCATTGGAAACGTTCAGGCTCTCCATCGCTGCGCTGATCGGCAGCCGGGCGAGCGCATCACAGTGCTGTGCGATGTTGTGGCGCATGCCTTCGCCTTCCGCCCCGAGCACCAGCGCGACCGGACCGGTGGGCAAAGCTTCGGCCAGCGTTGATTGCGCATCACCTGCCAAGCCGATGCGCCAGTAACCCGCTTCGGCCACATCTTCGAGCGCGCGGGCGAGGTTGACGACGCGGACCCACGGAACCAGCTCCAGCGCGCCCGATGCCGATTTGGCGACGACACCCGATTCTGGTGGAGCGTGCCGGTCTTGCGTCAGGATAGCGCAGGCATTGAACGCTGCGGCAGAACGCAGGATTGCGCCGACATTGTGCGGATCGGTCACCGAATCGAGCACGATAAGCGGACGAGCGGGATCGCCAAGCAAGACCTCTTCAAGAAACACATCCTCAAGCGGGTCACATTCGAGCACCAGCCCCTGGTGCGGAGCATCGCGCGCAACCAGCCTGCCAAGATCAACGCCTTGCGCCCATTCGACCGGGAAATCCGCGGGCAGTTCGCCAGATAGCTCGGCCACCGCCTCCCGTGTCGCCCACAGTTTGCGGTGGTTGCGTTCCGGGTTGAGCAACGCTGCCTCAACCGCGTGACGGCCCCAGAGGCGCACTTGCCCGGTCGAGGCCCTGCCGCTGCCGCGACCGCCCTTCATCCGCCCAGCGCGTCCGCGCAGTGCCCGTGTTGGTCGATCTTCACCCTGCCTAGCCATTCGTTACCCTATCGCATGCAATTTGCGGCTCGCTCATGCCCGTCACCCCATTGACAGGCAAGCCTTGCTTCGCCATTGGCCCGCCTCTCGGTCGGAAGGCACCTTCGGGTGCAAGTGCGGGGCAACCCGCATCTGACAGTCTGGTGTGGACAGGTGGCCGAGTGGTTAATGGCAGCAGACTGTAAATCTGCCCGCGAGAGCGTACGCTGGTTCGAATCCAGCCCTGTCCACCTCCAGCTGCTTTTTCCTATAGCGCAGCGAGCATGACGTCCCCAACGGGCGTTACAACCGCCACGACGGACGATGGCGTCCACAAAACTGGCACCGACGAAAGTGATCCTCTCGTGGCATCGACTCCCGGTCAGGTGATCACCTCCGCGACTGCTGGTGTGGCATTACATCGGCATTTATCCTGTAACTGAATGCTTCGGGGCATTGATTTGCAACGACGAATTTTGCGCAGAAATTAGGTGCATGGTTAAGTAATTAACGGTCGCAAGCAAATTAGTCCTTGGATATTCGTTCTTTAAGGCATAAGCAAAGTTACTTAAAATCGCGAAGCAGCGCGTTCGACGCTTGTCGGGGTTTGAATCGAGGGGGGTTAGTTTTGCGCGTTCTCCTTTGGTGGATAGTTTTGGCTGCATTTCCGACTCCTGCGCGGGCGGATACGCTCACCGTTAATGCCACTGGCACCATCGCTGGATCGTGCCTGCTGTCTGTCGCTTCCGACTTTCCCACGAGTGCCAATCTGTCAGTCACCGGCAGCTCGGCGGCAACCGCCACCGTCGATTGCTCGACCCCGTTCAAGATCAATGCCACGTCGAGCAATGGTGCGTTGAGCAATTCGGTGAGCGCGGTGAGCGGCTTCACCAATGCGCTTGGCTATTCGCTGACGATCAGCGTTCCGCTTAACAGCGGTGGGCCCGCCACAGCTACCTGTGCCTCCAGTACATT
>JANNZB010000111.1:0-8835 GCA_031410395.1 Novosphingobium sp. | reverse complement strand
GCCTACTGGGGCTACAAAGCACCATTTCGCGAACGTAGTCTGTAAATTCAGTCTTGGCTTCAACGGTAAGGAACGCCCGTGCGGGAACAATGAAGGAATTCAAATTGCGCCGCTGAATTACAAGGGATTCCCCATCCTCTCGAACATCGGCAATATCAGACCAGCCTATGGTCGCGCTTAGCTTGCCAATTGTTGTGGCGATGCCCGAATCGTCAATTGAAAGAGTTCGCACCTCCGGTTTGAAGCTGAGTATCGGGAACAACACAAAGCCCATTAGGGGCACCAAACCAATCACCGCGACCAAGTACAGACCAGACCACCCGGTCGGCACGCCACCAAATATGGCAAGTGAGGCTCCCACCGCAACGGAAAGGAAAACCACGCAATGAGTTTTCCAGAGGCGCCGACGCCACATTTGCCAGTACCACCGCAAAACCTCATTTCGCTGTGAAGCGTAGCTTACTGAGAGGGTCATGGGGCATGGCATGCAGCAATCTGCGATGCACTTCAATGGAGCAACAAGCACTCACTACACCCGCTCAGCCTGAGCTTGTCGAAGGCCGCGCGTTGCCCGCGCCTCGTGGTCAATGATTAAAAACAGCCGTCAGCTCAGCAACCTTCAACGAGATCAGGATGAGCGGGATGTAAAAACGCCAACAAAAAACCCCCGCCGAAGCGAGGGTCTTTCAAACTCTAATCTGCGCTTGGCTAGAAATTCAAATCCCGGCAATCGCCGCGTCGACCAGCGCCTTGTCCGCACCGGCATCATGCTTGGCTGCAATCAGCGTCCCCGCCGCCGAAGCCGCAGCCTCAGCCGCCTTGGCGCGCAGTTCGGCGACCGCGCCGCGTTCGGCGGCGGCGATTTTGTCTTCGGCCATGCGGGCACGGCGGGCGATTATGCCTTTGGTGTCGGCCTTGGCCTTGTCGACGATGGCCTTGGCTTCAACGCCCGCATGTTCGATCATTTCGGCGGCGTGCTTTTCAGCGCCGGCGATCTTGGCGGCATATTCGTCGCGCAGGCCTTCGGCTTCCTTGCGCAGCGCCGAAGCATCGTCGAGCGCCTTGCGGACTTCGCCAATCTGCTTGTCGAGCATTCCGGCGACGATCTTCGGAACGCCGACCTTGAGCATCAGCAGGATTACCGCGATCATTGACAGCGCCACCCAGCCGCCCGGGCCGATGCCCAGCGCCGTGGCTTCTTCGACTTGCTCAGCCGCGCCGTGGGCAGCGGAAAGGAGCGAGAGATTAAGCATTGGCCAGCACCGCCTTGACTGCCGAAGCGGCCTGCGCCGCGGTTACCTTTGCACCCGAAACCTTGGCGACGATGTCTTGGGCGGCTTCCGAAGCGACGCCTTCAAGGCTCGCCATCGCATCGCCGCGCGCCTTTGACAGCGCGGCTTCTGCCTCGGCCAGCTTGGCGGAAACTTCTGCGTCGGCCTTGGCAAGCGTGCCCTCAGCATCCTTGGCCGCTTTGGCCTTGGCCGCAGCGATTACGCCTTGCGCGTTTGAGCGGGCTTCAACCTCATGCGCGCGGGCAGTGGCTTCAGCATCCTCAGCCGCAGCGCGCGCGGCCTGAGCAGCGGCAAGATCGCCGGCAACCTTGGCCTGCCGGTCATTCACCGTCGCCTCGATCTTGGGCAACATGCCCTTGCCGATGCCGAAATAGAGCACGGCAAGTACCACCAGCAGCCAGAACCACTGCGATTGGTACACGAGCATAAGCTGGTTGATCTGAGGCATTGTTCCGCTTCCGTAATGATATTCGCTGGCAAACCGGCGGTGCCTCCCGCGTGGGAGGCCCGCAGGCTTACGTTACTCCGTTATCAAACGGCGTAGAGAATGATCATGGCAACGGCGAATGCGATCAGGCCGAGCAATTCGGCAGCCGCGAAGCCGATGAACAGGCGGCCCTGCTGGCCATCAGCCGCAGCTGGATTGCGCAGCGCACCCTGAAGGAACGAACCGAAGACGTTACCAACGCCGCCGGCAGCCGTGCCAACGCCAATTGCTGCGAGACCGGCACCAATAACCTTTGCTGAAGCGAGATCCATTTTATGTACTCCTAAAAAATCAAACGTGTGTGTGGAATGGTAGTCAGAAAAATCAGTGCAGATGCTCTGCATCGTGAATGTAAAGCGAGGTCAGCAGCGCGAAGACATAGGCCTGAATGCCGCAAACCAGCAGCTCAAGCGCGTTAACGCCCATCACGAAGATAAAGCTGATGATGCCGATGCCTATACCCATCGGCGATCCTGAACTGAAACCGGAAACGATAAAACTGCCGAACACCTCAACCAGAATGTGCCCGGCGATCATCGCCACGAACAGACGCAGCGCAAGGCTGAACGGGCGCACGAGGAACGAGATAATCTCGATCGGCACGATCAGCGGCAACAGCGGCAATGGGGTGCCGTGCGGAACGAACAGGCTGAAGAACTTGAAGCCGTGCTTCCAGAAGCCGACGATCAGCACGATCGAAAAGCTCATGATCGCCAGCACACCGGTGATCGAGAACTGGCTCGTCACGGTGAACGGATGCGCTGCTTCAACCACGCCGAACGGCATCATGCCGATGTAGTTGGAAAACAGGATGAACGTGAAAATCGTGAAGATCCACGGGACATATTTCTTGCCCTCTGGACCGATGTTGCCAACTGCGAGGCCGGTGACGAAGCCGGTGAGCATTTCCACCGCAGCCTGCCAGCGGCCGGGGATCAGCTCACGCTTCATTCCGCCCCACATGAACAGCACGATCGCGCTCAGCACGATCAGCATCCATAGCGCAGAATTGGTAAAGGCGAGCGGCGAACCATCCAGCGCGCCACCGTTAAGGGCGCTGATGCTGAACTGGTGCATCGGGTCGATCTTGCTTTCGGCCGCCACTCTTGAATTCCCGTAATTTTAAGCAGAACTCGCGCTTATTCAGCACGTTCCTGCGAAATTCGCCAAATCTGAACGAAGGCCGAGATGATCCCGAGGAACAACATCACCAGCATCGCCGTGGGCTTTGTTCCGAAAAACCGGTCTATCACGAAACCGATCACCATGCTCCCGAAAGGAACACCGATCAGTGTCGACAAGACCCGGTTGCCCTGGGACGCGCCCTTCCCCTCAAAAGGATTGCCAGCCGGTTTGGCGGCCGCTTTCGCTTCTGCGTGGTGAGCTTGCCGCAGCCGATCATCCAAAGACGTCAGCCGAGGGTCTTCACCACCTTCGGGAGCCTCAACTGGTTCATCCGCTGCCATGCCGATCCGCCCCTTCAAAAAGCCGGGATAACCGCCATGCAAACAGGTGACCCCGCCAAGGCGCGCTCCCCATAGGCAGGGGGGTGGCTTGAGTCAACCGGTTGTGCCGCATGTGCGAACAAGCGCGGGGGTGATGGAGGGTAAATCTGAAGTGTGAGTAGGTCCGCTCTCCCGCGAAACCGGGGGCCTCAGGCCCAGCACGATAGCTTGCGTTCGCCCTCCTGAGGCCCCCGGTTTCGCGGGGGAGCAGTAATTTTGTACTATGCAGAGGCTGTGATCAGCGCGGGCACTGCGAATGAAGTTGGGGTGCGCCAGACGTACGGGTTTCCCACGAACCGTCGGGTGCCTGATACTTTTCGCCCGGCGCGGTGCGCACAATCGCGGTGCAACCAGCCGAAAACGCATACTGTTCAGCCGTTACATGGTGTTCAGTCGCCTGCTCGAAATATATCTGCTTGCGCTTGATATTGATGTCGGCAACCAGATTGCGAACCGCTGGTGAAGCAGAAGGGAGCGCGCCGAGGTAGCCGTCCATCCGCTCACCCACAGAGCCATTGGCGCGCGCAGCCGCATAGGCTGGGTCGCGCTGAGCCATAGCAGCGGTGCCAGAAACGAGTGCCAGCAATGCAAGCGCAGCGCCTGCATTCTTGAACATTACAACGGGGGCAACCATCAGAAAATTTCTCCGTGTTGATCCATCGTCTTTTTGGCGTCTTCAGCCAATTGGACGATAAGTTCATGCTTGATGTTGATATTGAGCTCTATGACAATCGGCTTGTCCGGTGCGGTGACCGATACACAAGACGAAAGCGCCATCGCGCCCGCGAGCAACACCGCCACCCCTAAACCGAGGCGACCCTGACGCCGCTGTTCACTGCTAGTTCCCTGCATAGGCTGGGTCATCGCAGCACGAACGCGTCCGGTCAATTCTGGAGTGATCATGGCTTCTTCTCGCTTTCGGAAGGCTGAACGCCTTGTTGTGGCAGCAGGGGGGCCGGCATTGCCGGCGCAGGCGCGCGCTTAATCGGCGGCCCGACTGCCTTTTTCTTCCTATCCTCTATCAACTTAGCTTTCACAATTCCCGCCAGGTAAGAAGGATCGTACATCTGTTTGAAGCTGGTGATGAGAGCAAAAAACGGCGCTCGCACGTTCACATTCATGCGGATCGGCAGCTTGGCGAGGCGATTGGTGATGAAATTGCGCTTGGTTCCCGCGCCCTGGCTGACCCCATCAAAGGCCACGCGCGTAACAATCTCGCCGCCAAGATCGCCCGAAAGATTGATATCCATATGCTTGTAATCGATCGAACGCAGCGCTTGAAAAGCGAAGTTGCCCATCGGCGAAAGGTCTTTGTACGTCAGCTCTCCCACATAGGAGACATTGCCGCCGGGGCTTCGTGAAACCAGCTTGCCGCCAACAATCTTGCCGCCGTTCTGGTCAAACACCAGCGGCAGCTTGCCATCGAACAGCCCGGTGGCGGAAAGGTTGGCCAGCTCCATCTTCTCGACAAACCGCGCGGCGCTAACGCCTTCGACCTCAAGAATATAACTGCGCACTTCCGCTGCGCCGAGCGTCATCCGGGTTGGCAGCAACCGCATGGTGCCATCGAGAAAAGGCCAGCGCGCGCCCGACACGTCGAGGACTTGACCTGGCTTCATCGCAAAAGTCAGAATTCCATCGTTGGCCTCAATCCCCGGATTGATCGAAGCGATCTTGAGTACTTGACCGGGCGCGGTAACCAGGCCGAGCAAATCGGTGAATTCCACAGTGCCTGAAACCGCCTTCGCGGGGCCAAAAGGCGCGGCAAGATCAAGCCCCTGGCTACCAAAACGGCCAGAGCTGGTAACCTTGCTCGCGTTCCAGTCGATCCGCCCTTCCCCGCTGACAATGCCTTTGACATTTGCCACTACGCCAAGCGTTAGCGGCGTGATCGTATCGGGTTGCAGCTTGTCATCAAAGCTGATGCCAGGAACCGCGAGCAAGGCATTGCCACGCGCAGTGCCAAGATCGTGGGTGATCATCACTTCGGTGACCAGACGCTGGGTGCTGGGCTCGCGCAGCATTGCGTGGGCGAAAATGCGGTTATCTACCAGTTCGAGCGTGGCGTCATTGGTCACCAACGGCTTGAAGCGATCTACCTGCGCCTGATCCAGCACCTTCATCCCGAGCCCTGCCACCGCCAGTTTGCCCCAGGCATAGCGCCATGTCCCGCTCGCCTCCTGCATATCGAGCGGCACATTCTGGATCGCGCCCACGCCGCCTGCGAACGTGCCGGCGAGATCGTTGCCGATAGTGCCGTCAAGATTGGCAAAGGTCAGTTTGGTCACGGCATCACCCGCACCAAAAGTCAGCGATAGCCGCTGGGCAGCAAGCCGCCCGCCACGCGACAAGGCAATCGATCCGCTGGCAATGCGCATTGGGGTGTTTCCCAAACGGCCCGCAAGATCAAGGTTGTGCGTGCCCGCGGCAATCGCCAGCGCCCCGCCGCGCGATGAAAGGATAGCCCCGCCGCCGGTCGGGCACAGCGAAACCGAGCGCCGATCCAGTGTCAGCTTGGCATAGGTCAGGCTGGCAAACCGCACATCGCGGCACCCGCGCCACACCTCATAGCCGCGCCCGGGTTCCCACCGCCCGTCGATCGGCACGTCGAGCCCTTCGACCCGCCCGCCGGGCAAAGCCCCGCTGGCAAGAACGTGCCCGGTAAAGCCAAGCGTGCCATTCGCCGCCTGCGCCAGAACCAGATCGGGCAGCGCGAGCTTTGAACCGCCCGCAGCATATTCGGCCATGGCAATCCGGATCAGCGTGGTCCCACGCGCCTGCTGTTCCATCCGCCCGGTGATGCGCGGAATGCCTGCACCTCCGGTGGTGAAATTCCCCGCTAGCCGAAGTGCCTGCCCGTCGCCAAGCGCAGCCTGCAAGCGCGATACCGAAAGCACCGTTTCACCCGTCGCGCCGGTGACTGATCCCTGAGGCAGCAGCAGGCTTGTAGACCCGCCAGAGCGACGGACGATATAGTCGGCGGTAAACCGGCTTCCCGGCGTTTGCCGCGCAAGCCCTGCGCGCAGTTGCGCCAGGAGGGGTTCGGCGAAGCTGCCCTTGGCCGAATTCTGCGTCGAGGCCAGCGCCTGTCCCAGCCCCGGCCCAGGCCGAAGGTCACTGCCTGCAACCGTGCCTTCACCGGTTATATTGGCAAACCCCTGCCGCCCACGCAAAAGTCCGCTCAGCTTGAGCGCTGATGCAGCCAACTGTGGGGTCGATGCCCCATTGGCGGCAAGGTCATAGCGCGCGGTAAGCTCGCCCTTGCGATAGGCGAGATCAACCGGGCCAGACAGGCCCTGCACGCCGCCAAGCCCCTGCGCAGTAACCGGCCCCGACGCGATAACCAACTTGCCGTCGCCGCCATCAAAGCTGGCATCCATCGTGCCATGCACCTGCACCGCAGCCTGGAGCACATGCAGCCCGGCCCCCGCACAATCGAGCCCGCGCATCCGCACCGGCCCGGCCAGAGTCGGCTTGCCGCCGCTGGTCGTCAGCGTGCCATAGATGCTCGCACCCTGCGCCCGGCAATCGCCCTTGATCAGCGCCGGAGCCACCCCCGCCAGCTCGCCGACAAAACCGCTGCGCAAATTGCCAGTGCCCTCGATCTTCACCCCGATCTGGCCAAAATCGCTGACCATGCGCCCGCGACCATCGACGATATTGACGTTGAGGTCGGGCAGGCTGAACGGGGTGGTCTTCGCGCCGCTGAAAAACACCTTATCAAGGCTGCCAAAGCTCAACTTTCCGCCGACATAGGCACCATAAAGCCGCGGTCGCACCAGCTTCACTTCGCTGATCACCGGAAAACCAAAGCGCGGCGCAACCGTGATTTCCACCCGCTCAATCGTCAGGTCCGGGTGCGCGGCATCGCCGATCACCACGTTGGTCAGCACTTGCCGGGGGATGCCAGTCGATTCAAGTTTGTAGGTGCCGGGTAGTCCCAACTGCCGCATTTGCTGGCCGACAATGTTGTCGACGATGTCATCCTTGGTAGCCACCAGGAACGCCAGAATGGCCAGAAAAATCACGCCGACCGCGCCCACGGCTCTGGGCCAACGGCGACGCAGGGCGATCACCGTTTCTTCAAACCCTTCGCCCTCTGGCAATTCATCAAGCGTTTCCGCCATTATTTCACACCCTTGCGCGCACGGCGTGGGAAAGGCAATGCTGGCCCATGCGTTACGGGGACATGAACCATTGAATGACGGCGAACTGTTTGGCGACCCGAAACAGGGGGATGAGACGCGAAAAAAGGCGGGGAATGATCCTTCCGGCCACCGCGCCCGGCTGCGCACGCGGCTGATCGCGGGCGGCGAAGATGCGCTCGCCGATCATGAGGTGATCGAGTATCTGCTGATGACCGCAATCCCGCGCCGCGATGTAAAACCGCTCGCGCGCACGCTGATGGACCGATTCGGAAGCCTAGGCGCGGTCCTCGCCGCCGATTCCCGCACACTGGCAAACCACACCGGCATGGGAGAAACCAGCGCGGCATCACTGAAGATCGTTGCCGTGGCTGCGCGGCGCATGGCAAAGCAGGCCGTGATGGAACAGCCCGTGCTCGCATCATGGCAAGCGCTGATCGATTATCTGCACATGGACATGGCACACCTGACTAACGAGCGGGTGCGCGTGTTGTTCCTCGATACCCGCAACCGGCTGATCGCCGATGAAGTGCAGTCCGAAGGCTCAATCGACGAAGCCGCGATCCACCCGCGTGAAGTTATCCGCCGCGCGCTCGATCTGGGCGCGGGCGCAGTGATCCTCGTCCACAACCACCCCTCCGGCTCCCCCGAACCCAGCCGCGCCGACATCCAGATCACCAACCGCATCGCTGAGGCTGGGAGGTTGCTGGGAATTGTCGTGCATGACCATGTGATCATCGGCAAACAGGGGCATGTTAGCCTGAAGGCGAAGGGGCTGATCTAGTGTGTATCGCCGCGCTGGCCCTGAACGCGCACCCGCGCTGGACGCTTGTTGTCGCTGCCAACCGCGATGAATACCACGCCCGCGAGGCTGCGCCTTTGGCGAAATGGGAGGACGGTTCCGGCATCACCGCCGGGCGCGATCTGGTGGGTGGCGGCACCTGGCTGGGGGTGCATGAAGCGGGCAGGCTGGTGCTAATCACCAACTACCGAGTGGAAGGCTATCCAAAGCCGAACCGCCCAAGCCGGGGCGCGCTAGTGACCGGCCTGCTGACCGGCGATAATCCGCAGCAAGTCGATCTTGCCCCCTACAACCCCTTCAACCTGCTTGTCGCCGAAGCGAATGGCAGCGCGACCCTGCTCGGCAATTACCCCGAAGTTCAGCGCACATCCCTGTCCCCCGGCGTCCACGGCCTTTCCAACGGCGCTTTCGCTCCGGCATGGCCCAAAACGCAGCGCCTATGCGGCCAGCTGTCCCACTGGCTGAGCACCGATAGCGACGACTTCACCCCCCTGTTTGCCGCACTCCGCGATGAAAGCCCGCATGACAGCCCCGGCGACGGCTCAGGCCTCGGCCCCGAACCGCGCCTCTCGGGCGTGTTCATCCGCGATGCTATCTATGGCAC
>JANNZB010000110.1:0-1556 GCA_031410395.1 Novosphingobium sp. | reverse complement strand
AAAGATTCGCGCTTGTCTGGGCGTCAATCAGCTGGGCGTTGATCCGGACACGTGTTCCTTGCCTGCGGAAGGTGCCCTCCAGCGCATAACGCACGTTCAACTCTTTTGTGATCTGTGTGACGTCGGCGGTCCGCCCTCGGTATGACGCGCCAATGCTGCGGGGCACCACGATCAGATGACGAAACTGGGTCAGTGCCGTCGTAATGTCATCGACCAGGCCTTCGGCAAAATGATCCTGCTGTTCCTCCGGCGACAGATTTGCGAACGGAAGAACAACCACGGAAGAGCGCGAGCTGAACGGAGGCAGGGAGATGACGCCACTCTGGTCGTTCGGCTGAGCTTCGGTCTGAACATCGCCCACGAAGCGGTATCCTCGCCGCGGGAACGATCGGATCATGCTCTGAGACGTGCCGCGATCGGCGATCACCTTGCGAGCCGCTGCGATCCGGCTGTTGATGGTGGAATCCGAAACAAATCGTCCGTTCCATACAGCTGCAATGAGATCGCCGCGCGAAACAATGCGCGACCGCTCTTGCACCAGGTAGCCGAGGATGCTGAAGACTTGAGGCTCGAGGTCAACCCGATCCGACGCCAGACGCAGTTCGCAACGATCCGTGTCGAGCGTGTAGGCGCCAAATTTGTAGAGCATTGGGTGCTCCCGCCAAGCAGCCAGCGTATCATCCGCCAGGTTGCATTGAAATCAAGGCGGAGGGGTGAGATCACCGCAATTCTCAACAAATCTCAAGGAAAATCACGCTCGTCGCAACAAATGCGGTCCGAGACTGTGGCTCACTCCCGCAATGAGCAGGAAGAACGCGCTGATGTCCCGTCGCGGCTTCATTGCCGGGAATGTCATCACGCTGTTCGTATGTCCTCTCCAAACTTCTACGGCTCAACAACGCAAAACTCCTTTACTTGGCTGGCTATCGTCCGCTCCTGGCTCCGATCCAATAATGTTTGACGCGTTCCGCGCTGGGCTTCGTAACCTCGACTATGTGGAAGGCCGCTCGATACGGATCGAGGCTCGCTCGGTTCAGGATAACGCCGAGCTGCGTGTGTTTGCGCAACAACTCGTTCGACAGCAAGTGGACGTAATCGTCACCAACGGGCGCGCGGCGACAAGAGCTGCTCAAGAAACGACCGCGACGATACCGATCGTGATGGCGCCGATCGACGACCCCTATGAATTTGTCGCCAGTCTTTCACGGCCGAGCGGCAACATTACTGGGTTGGCTCTGCAACAACCCGAAATCGACGCCAAACAGATCGAGATATTGAAGGAGATGGTGCCGGACTTATCGCGACTTGCCATCTTTTTTTATTACGGTGAGACCTACTACGCCCTTGAATCGACCGCGCGCGCTCTTGGGATTGAGGTCCTTTGGATGGAGGCGAAGCGGAATGAGGACGTCGAGAGGGCTTTCGCCGAAGTCCTTTCAAAGAAAGTAGACGGTCTCTTGATCGTGGACGCCGGAGCAATCGGCGAAACCTGCAATTTGATCGCCGCTATGGCGCAGGCACGCCGCATACCGACTGCGGCGTCCTGGCGCGGCGAC
>JANNZB010000109.1:0-1958 GCA_031410395.1 Novosphingobium sp. | reverse complement strand
GTGCGCGCGGGCGAATACGGCCGGCGCTTTCCCGACCTTGGCCGGGCGAATGTGGCGGCGATCCGGCAACTGGCGGAGGAGGGCGCGATCAGCCCCCAGGTCCACGCTGAATTGCCGCTCGATCGCTGGCGCGATGGCTTCGCCGCGATGGAGGATCGCGCGGTAGTGGGGCGGACGGTGATTTTGCCCTGGGCTTAGCAGGCTGCGTAAATAGGCTGACTACTGTCCGATTTTCCGGCTGATTTCCGCCATGGTGGTCGTTTGGAAGCGGATTTGGCTTCGTTTCCAGTCATCCTTGCCCTGTTTTGGCATTTTTGGACGGATTGCGGGCATGATCAGGCGGCGGCCCAGAGCTTGGGCAGCCGAACCAGATTGCAAGCAGCGGCGGTCAGCGTGAACGTCCAGGCAACTCGCGGATTACCGACATGGCTGGTTTTGCGCATGCCGCCGTAAGTCTTGATCCAACCGAAGCCTTCCTCGATGCGTTTGCGAATGCGCTGGCTGACCGGATGCCCCGGATGGCGAGTGGTACGGCCATCGATGGCCGAACGTCGGTTGGTGCTGTTCTGCGCCACATGAGGGGTAACGCCCATGGCCCGCAGCTTTGCGATGAAGTCGGCCACGTAATAGGCCCCTTCGACTTCGCTCGGGACAGGGATGTGGCAGAGCCTGGCCGCCTGGCCTCGGGCCTTCTTGAATAACCGGGCGTCGGGGTCTGTGCTTGAAGCATCGGTATCGTTGCTGCGCTTCTCGCCATGGAAATCCCGCTCGGAATTGCGACCTTTGGACTTTGACGTCCCGCCCGACGCTGGGGCGGATGCCGGACTCGCTTCCTCACCAGGGTCGCCATCCGGGCCATCGTCTTGGGCGCCATCCTTCGGCTTGAAGCTCTCCATGCTGGCCCAGGCTTCGATCAGCGTGCCGTCCACCGAGAATTGATCCTGGGAAAGTAGCGCCTTGACCCGTGATTGCCCCAGGACCGCCGCCATGAACTTGGCAGCCACATCGCCCTCCAGCAGTCGATTGCGGTCCTTGGTGAACACCGTCACATCCCAGATCGGCGCATCCATCGACAGGCCGACAAACCAGCGGGACATCAGGTTATAATCCAACTGTTCCATCAACTGCCGCTCGGAACGCACCGAGTAGAACGCCTGAACCACGCATCGCGATCTCCCCAGCAATCCCGCTGCGGAAATTGAATCACCGATCACCCGAAAATGCAACAATCGGACTGCATGCCAATCAGTTACCGAGCTGCTGCTCTGTCCATACGATTGCGCTGTCGATTTCCTCAAGCCTGGGCCGTACGAAACTGCCGACGTCGCGTTCGGTAATGATCAGGAAATCACCGCGTGCCGCGAAACTGAAATTTCCCGCGATTGCCTTCACCTCGTCGATGATTTCGAGCGCAAGTTTACAGATCTGCGGTTCGAAATTGGGCACGTCGCGCGGCCCTACGGCGAGTTTGAGGAAATGGTGCAACCGCTCGTGTCCTGGCGGGCGGGCTGCGAACGCTTCCGGGTTCAGCAAACGTAGCGCATCGGCGTGTCCGCGGTAGCAACAATGGCCTTCGCTTGTCCTCTTGTTGAAAAGTCAGGCCGCGCGCCGTGCGGGCACCAACTGGTGGCCTCGGACTAGCTTGCTCGGCACGGCTGTTGTCGGTGCGCCATGGTGATACGTGAACGATCGTCGCGTCGTATCCGCTGGCGTGCTGGACGATCCGCCGGCCAGCGCCCGGCAAATCGTATTCGACCTGCGGCGCGTAAAGTTGCAACCCGTCATAGTCGATGACGTTGAGGTCGCCCTTGTAACCTGTCAATATTCGCCACGGTCGTGAAAATTGAAGGGATCGGCATTGGCTGAAGTCAACATGCGGACCACTTCGGGCAATTCAAAATTCGGCCCGCGCTGGTGATCGCACGTCCAGTAAGCAAGCATCGTGGTGGGATAACTTG
>JANNZB010000108.1:0-1657 GCA_031410395.1 Novosphingobium sp. | reverse complement strand
GACATGGCGACGCGCAGCGCCTCGCGGATGATCTCGTCGGTCTGGTCGGCATATTCGATCGAGGCCGAATACTTCACCGAATCCTCGATCATCGGTTCCTGCCGGACGAACTGGATGCGGCCGCGGCGCACGCGGCGCTCGGTCACACGGGCGCGCTGGCCGCCGAGCACGATGATCGGATCGTTTTCAACTTTGGCGCACTGGATTGCCGGCATGAGGTTGGCGAGGCCCGGTCCGAGCGTGCCGATGCACAGGGCCGGCTTACCGGTCATCCGCGCAGTGGCCGCAGCCATATGGCCGCCCGATGCCTCATGGTGCGGGGACACGACCTGCCAGCCGCGCTTTTCCGCTTCAAGGAACAGGTGGACGAAGTTGGGATCGGGAATGCCGTAAAGTGTCCGGATGCCCTCGGCCTCAAACAGGTCAAGAATGCGCTTGTAAACGGGCACTCCCGCGCTGGCGGTTTTGGCCTGTGAAGCGGGCTGGTCGTCGTACATGGTCTGCAATTCCCTGAATGTGATCCGGGCGGATGTGTCTTTGCCGGAATTGCCCAAGTTACCGGAATGCCGCAATGGCAAAGCGCTGCGCGGTGGCGATGGAATCATGGACCAGCTAAGAGCGCTTGATCGCCCCACGATTGCCGCGCTAGCCAAGCAGGTAGTTGACCAAGCAAGTGAGGAACGCCCGCAATGGCAAAGTTTGAGCCCCATCAGGCAGCCGATGTGCTGGCGATCCATCAGGTGATTAACGAGTGGGCGGCTGAACTCGACGTGGGCGATGGTGCCGAAGTCGGGCCGTTGCTCACCGAGGATTGCCAATATGTCGTGCGCGGCCAGTGCCGCAATGGACGCGATGAGGTGGTTGCCTTCTACAAGGCGCGGCTGGGCGAATTCCCCGATGGACCGCCGATCCATCGCCACGCTCTGGCCAACCACCGTGTCACCTTCAAATCGGCGGACGAGGCTACCTGCCTGTTCAACCTGACCTATTTCTCCACGGCATCGCGCGCCGACAAGGCGACGATCCCTGATCCCTTCTCCTACGCCGATGTCTGGATGGACTGCCGCCGCTGCGCAGATGGCCACTGGCGCATCGCCAGCTTTGATTCAAAGCCGGTTTTTGTGCGGATGTCCTAATCCTCCCCTGCAGGGAGGACTATCCCCGGTGAACAATCTCCACCCCGGTTGCTTCACCGTTCGGGCCCATCGGTGAATCGCACTCGATCACCGAGCACACCGGATTGATGTGGCTGGCGAACAGGTGCTCTTCATCCTCCTTGATCGCCGGCAGCCGCGCCGGGTCTGAAATCACCTTCTGCGAATTTTCGAAATCCTCGCGGCTGTTCCACCAGATTTCCATGATGCAATCATAGCCGGGATCGTGGATCTCGCCCGTCACCGGGTTCGTCTCAGGCACGAGATAACGGCGCACGTAACGCTGGGCGTTGGGCAGCGAGGGCGCGCGGCCCATGCGTTTGGAAAGCTGCGAGTGCTGGTTTTCGTAATAGTCCATGAACTGGTCCATGGTCATGTCAGGGCGTTTGCGGAAAAAGCAGATTTGCTTGAACATGAGCTATTCCTGTTTGATCGAGTTTAGAGTTTTTCCGGTGCCGTCTTGCGCACAAAACTTTAATGCCAAAGGTCGTGTTCGCGCTCTG
>JANNZB010000107.1:0-6360 GCA_031410395.1 Novosphingobium sp. | reverse complement strand
CGTGCACCGGGCGAACAATCGGCTCAAACCGGCCAGCCACGCGGATATCGGGGCCGAAAATATCGGCGATTGTGTTGCGATATTGCGCTTCGGTAATGCGCCGCATGGCGACGATCCGCAGCGCTGAAACGGCGCTGACGCTTTGCGCGGTTCCCGGGCTGGACTGGCCAGGGCTGAGCCCGAGCACAGCCGCCGATGCAGCCATCAAGGCCACCGCTGTCACCCGGCGTTTGTAGCTGCGCAGTGTCATTTCGCCACCTTCCGTGTTGATGCGGACGCAGCCGGTATGTCATTCACAAAGGCGGGAATCGCAGTCAATTGCAAAGCCGATGAAACGCCGGCACATTTACCGGTCTTGGCATCCTTGATCCCGTCAGCGTATTTGCGCAAAGTTTGCAGGTACTGCGCACAATCAATCCCCGCGACGGTCGCCGATCCAACGCCGCCTAAGCCGGGGCTTTGGATGACATCGAACACTGGCTTATATCCGCCAAGCATTCCGCGCAGCGACCCATCGCCTTGGAATGCCACCCGCAAACGCGCGCGGCGCAGGTCAAACTTGGTGCGGTTTCCGCGCACGTCGCGCGCGCCGCCCTGACCCCAGGTTTCGACCAGTTTGATGTCTTGCGGATCGGTGGTCAGTACTCCGTTATCAATTCTGCCGTGCATCACATTGCGTTCTCGCGGCGGCTTGGTTGATACCGAAAAACTGGCACCGCGCAGGAAATTGCCCTGGCTGTCAAGCGCCGGGCGGTCTGGCGTGTTGGCGTAAATCACCTGCACATCATCGTCGTGCTGCAGACTGTCGATCCCTTTGACGAGGATTACCTGGGTCCATTCGCCCGAGACATGGAACTGGCGCATGCCGACGGCGATGTCACCCTTGACCCCGTCGACACCGCGCCATTCGAGTGTGCAGCCCATCACACGGTATTCCTGATTGTCGATCGCGGTTTCGCCGCCGGGCGCTGTGAATGAATCGTGCGCGCAGCTCTTGTCAGGATCGCCGCCATCGAGGCGCAGACCCATCGCAGTCTTGCTTTGAATGGTGCGCATTTCGGGCCGGCTAAACATATCTGGTTGCGAACAGATGTTGGTGTTGTTGTCGCCGAACACCGAAGTCTGCCACTTGGTAACAAGCTCCTTCTCGTTCTCTTTAAGCGACAGTCGTGCGCGCTCTTCGGGAGACTGATCGTGAAGGAACTGATCGCGAATTTTGAGCACTGTGCCTTCCGGACAGGCGTTTTTTTCTTGCACCACGGGCGGAGTCAGCTCGGTAACGACGAAAGCCAAGGTGCCGTCCGCCGGAGCGAGTGGAAGGCGCGTCTCCGTTTGCTGGCCGATGGCGGGGCTGCCTAGCTGGGCCACCGGCCCAAGCGCCAATGCCGCGGCGCAGGGCACGATCAAGCCGCCAACACGTTTGATAGAAATCATCGTTTTGCCCTTCATAGCCGCAACTCAATCGCACCAGCGGGAACGGCAGTTGGATCATCGCCCCCGGTTACGTAAACCGGCCGCCCGCGGAAATACCACTGCGGATGCTCGCCAGAATTGTTGATTGTCCAATCGCCCTGAGCAAGGCTGGCCATCCCGCCGGCAAGCGGCACCCAACCGGCGCAATCCTTGGCGCAGCTGCCGGTGAACAAAACCCGGCCGTCCTTGTTAGCCATGACGTAGGAGCGACCCAGAAACAGCGGTTTGATCGAGTTGGGTGCTTTGAGATCGGGTATGGGTGGAATGAATTTGAGCGAGTTCCAGGTCAACTGATCCGCGCCGTCAAATTGTGCCGAGCCCTTTTTGGCGCCTTTACGGGTATATACCACGTGCCAGCCCTTATAGACCCATTGCGGCCCGGATACCCCCGCGATTATTGTCCAGTCTGGAGCCGCTTGCGGTGATACAAAGCCTTGCGGGAGGCCCGGTAGGGGCGATCCCGGAGCTCGACGCTGCCCGCCGAAACCAGCGGCAAACATGATGTTGGGCTTGGCATCAGCCGGAGCGAGCAGCGGCTCCCATTCTTTGGCGCAGGCACCCGTGCAGTACAGCGCCGGGTTTGGATTCCAGCGGAGCACCGTTCGCATGTCCATGCCGTAAAGGGTCATGCCGCGCTTGTCGGTATAGACCGCACCGGAGTCCGATTGCATAACCTTGACGCCGGGGGGATAGGTGGTGGTCGTAGCAGGCGCAATGGGCAGGTCAACTGGCTGGGCATGGGCGGCGAGTGGAAGCGAAAGAGCGACAAGGCTAGCGGCACCCAAAATCCACATCGGCATGTTTTTTTGAACCATCACCCGATCCTTTTTACAGTTCGCCCGGCGAGCGAAAGCTGTCATGGCAGCCCTTGCATGTCAGCCCTAGCTTGCGCGCCTGCGCCTGAATAACCGGAACCGCGCCCGATTTAACGGCAGTCTGGAATTGCAGCGCCTGAACTGCAAACGCGTTCTGCGCGGCTTTAAACTTGGCGGCCTGCTTCCAGATTTCGGGCTTGGCCCTGGTCTTGGCACCCGAATCGAGTCCGCTGCCTGCGGGGAACCATGTGGGCAGGGCCTTCGACGAGTTAAAGATCTGTCGCGCGGCGATTTGCAGGAGGTAAGTTTGCGGTTCAGGCGAGTGCAACGCATCGTTCACGGTTTTGAATGACGCACCAAGCTCACGGAAATTGTCGATCCGTGAACGTGCATCATCCGCGGGCGCTGCGAACAACGGTGAGGCGGCGCAGGCCAGCGCAGTCAGGGCAACCAATTGGCGGAAAGGCGACAGGCGCAATCAGATTCTCCCATAAGAGGCTTTTTTTGCAGCCGTATTGCAAAGATAATAGTTCAAAAGTTGAACTGATCAAGCAGCAATTTGTATCAGGTCAGCATACGCTCCGGCGTTGGATCGTCGAACACAGGATAGCGCCCAAGGCCGATAAACATCGCCGAACTGACAAGCACCACCGGGATCGCAATGGTCAGCAACAGTTGATAGCTGCCGTTGATATCAAAAACGCGCCCGGCAATTTTCGGTCCGAAAGCGGTTCCAAACATCATCATCGAAGCAATTGTCGCGAAGATCTTTCCGAAGTTGCGCAGCCCGCCGTAGCGGCTGATCAGATAGGTCGTGACCTGAAGTCCCGCGCCCGATGTGTAAGCAATGATCATCGCCCCCGCCAGCAGCGCAGAGGTCGAGCCAAAAGTGTTGAGCAGCAGGAAATAGCCGACTGCGCCAAAGGCAAAGCTGAAGAAAGGGATCACGCTCCCCTCAAATCGTTCGAGCAGAAACCCGGTCAGCAACTTGCCGGTGAGGCCCGCAATCCCCGCCACACCGGCAATCGTCGCGGCACCCGTGCGGTCTATGCCGTGCCCCGAAAGGATCGGCACGAGGTGGACCGAAATGCCCGCGCCGACGAGCGACATGAACAGATTGGCCACAGCGATCCGCAGTATCCGGGAATCACGAAGTGCCTCGCTTACGGTCAATCCGCCGAGCGAAGATATTGGTCCTGAATTACTGACCGTGTTGCGGCGTTTGTCATGCGCGTCGTAGAAAAACAGCAGCAGCAGCACCAGAGCAATGCCGCCCCAGCCAAAGCCAATCCACTGATAAGCTTCACGCCAGCCGCGATGATCGATCAACCAGCGGGCGACCATGGGAGACAGGAATTGCGCAATCGCCGCGCCCGAAAGCACCACAGCCAGCGCCATACTGCGCCCCGCGGTAAACAGGCTTGATACCGCCGCGCCCCACACCGTCGATTTAACGAAGAGCGCCGTCGCTGCGATCGCCAGCCACAGCAGATACCACTGGGTGATCGAGCCATTGGCCTGACTGAGTAACGCCAGCGTAACTGCGGTGCAAGCAATGCCAAATATTCCGATCTTGCGCGACCCTTTGCGGTCTATCATTGCGCCGATAAATGGCCCGAAGAAGAAAGCGCCCAGCGTGTAAATCGCCAAGCCATTGGAAATATCCTCACGATTCCAGTGGAATTCGTTCTGCAACGGCTGAATGAACAGCCCGAACTGATAAGTGAGCATCGAATAGAACGACATGCCGATCATGCCGGACATCACTGTCGGCCAGTGCGCTTTCCATTCCTGTTTAGCGGGTGATGTTAACGTGGCCACTGCAACAATTCTCCCTTCAGCGCGCTGATTCTAGTCCAGCTTCGCGATCACCGTCGCACCGAATTCGCGCGCCAAATCGCACCATTCGGCCCGGCTATCGACGAAAATGCTCGCCCCCACGCCGCTGGCGCCCTTCGTGCGATAGCCTGAAATCACGTCGATCGCTTCCTGCGCGTTGAAACCTGGTTTTGCGGTGAACACGCTGGACAGCACGACTTCGGGCGGCACCGCACGGCCCACCTTTTCGGAATGCGCGCGCATATAATCGAGCGCGGCGTCGATATCTTCCTCTTCGCTCAGCGAAACAGTGCGTGCGGTGGCGGTAACAGCGGCGGGCGCGAAGAACGGGTGCCAGGCGTCGCCCATTTCCACCGCGCGGCGGATCGCCCGCCGGCTGTTACCGCCAATCAGCAGCGGCGGGTGCGGGCTTTGCACTGGAACAGGAAGCATCCGGTTGCCGGGGGCGGAATAGCCAGTGCCTTCAAAGGCGAAATCTTCGCCTGTCCATGCCAGTTTCATCGCGCGGATATATTCATCCATTAGATCATTGCGCGCATCGAAATCGACACCCAGCGCCTTGTATTCGGCCTTTAAATAACCTGCACCCATGCCCAGCACCACGCGGCCCCTTGAAAACACATCAAGGCTCGCCACCGCACGCGCCGTCACGAACGGGTTGCGATAGGGCAACACCAGAATATTGGTCTGCAGCCGCAACTTTGTAGTCACCGCCGCGATCAGCGACAACATGACCCACGGATCCTGCGCATAGTGCCCGCCATTTTCCAGCCAGCGAGTTCCCGGAACCGGATGATCGGTAACGCAGCCTGCCAAAAATCCCGCTGCTTCTGCAACCTGGCTGATCTCCCTCACGGCTTCCATCGAGATGAACTCGGCGGGCAAGTGAATATGATCGAAGGGCAGACTGATGCTAACGGGGTAGGTCATGTATGTTCTTTCCGTCGCTGCTTTTGCTTAGCGCGGCATCTCCGGCGGCAGCACCCATTTGCCACTATCGCTGCGAATCCAGCCGCCGCTAGCCCATGTCCCGCCATCGACCGGAATGATCGTCCCCGTGATGTAGGATGCGAGCGGGCTGGCGAGGAAGGCCACGAGATTGCCGCACTCGGTATCATTCCCCGCGCGGCCCGCCGGAATGCGGCGGCGCAGGGCTTCGTTTTGCTCCGGTGTGCGTTTGGGCCAAATTCTCTCATCAACCGGCCCGGTGAAATTGCCCTGCGTGCCGGGCGTCAGGGTGAAATCGGGTGCGATGGCGTTGACGCGGATGCCATGTTCAGCAAGCTCGACCGCCAGCGTGCGGGTAAGATTGTTGATCCCCGCCTTGCAAGCGGCATAGACGGCATAGCCCGGCGCGGCACGGCTCGCCTCGATCGAGGTGACATTGACCATTGCCCCGCCGCCGCTGGCGATCAGGTGCGGAATTGCGGTTGATGTGGCGGCGAGGTTGCTCACCAGATTAAGCTCGATATGCCGGCGCCAGTTTTTCTCGGCCAGATCGGCAAAGGCGCGCCATGTCACGCCTCCAGCATTGTTGACGAGTATGTCAAGTCGCCCAAAAGTGCTGGCGACCTGCTCAACCGCATCGCTAACCACTTGCGTTTCCATGACATTGCCGCAAATCCCGAGCGCCCTACGCCCCATCGCCTGCACTGCTGCAAGAACTTCCTCGCATCGCTCAGGAATGACATCGATTACTGCAATATCCGCCCCCGCCGCTGCAAGGGCGAGGGCAGATGCCCTGCCAATCCCGCCGCCGCCGCCAGTAACGAAGGCCGCTTTGCCGGCAAGATCGATTGTTGGCGCATCCATCGCTCTATCCTTCGTGAGCCGCCAGCAGGGCTTGCGCATCGGTAAGGTCCGCTGGTTCATCTATATCGCGTGCGAGGCCGGGCGTGATGATTTCGCGCATTGATAGCCCCAGCCGCGCGGCCTCAGCCTTGTGCTTGGCGCAGCTTCCGGGGCCGTAGCTGTAGGTGAAACCAAGAGCCTCGGGCAGTGGCAGCGACAGCGCGTTGGTGCCGGTGCCGTGGCGATCAGGAGCGATGCCGATCACGCCGGGAGGCAGTTCGGCGAGCGCCTTGACGTCATAGCTGGTGACTTGAGGGAGGTCACCCGCAAGAGTCACGATCCGGTTGGCCCCGCGTGCAGCCACGGTTTCGCGCGCAGAAGAAACCGCGGCGTTGAGCCCTCCTTCGGGTTCGTGCAGCAGTTCGATGGTGTCGGACTGGCC
>JANNZB010000106.1:0-3064 GCA_031410395.1 Novosphingobium sp. | reverse complement strand
CTGGGAGAAAAAAGTTGCCCCCGGCTTCTCGCCATTCCCGGTCAAACTGGACGACGGGATGAAGACCGCGTTCCGCCATAAGAGCAAGGCGCTGAACAAGCTCTACCTCGCTATTGTCAAGCGCACGATCTGGGGCAAGCTGACCTTCAAGAACTACACTTCCGCCGGGGCGGCTTTACAGGGGCGGATGCTCAAGGCTTCTCTCGCGGCAGGCGTTGATCTGCGGCCGGAAACGCCGGTGAAGAAGTTGATTGTTGAGGACGGCAAGGTCGTTGGCGTG
The DNA here is from genome assembly GCA_031410395.1 of Novosphingobium sp. Classification (GTDB taxonomy): domain Bacteria; phylum Pseudomonadota; class Alphaproteobacteria; order Sphingomonadales; family Sphingomonadaceae; genus Novosphingobium. The sequence goes on along the minus strand of JANNZB010000106.1, from coordinate 2,784 downwards.
GTCGCAGAGTCGGGCGGAAAAACACTGCGCATTGGCGCTCGGCTTGGCGTGCTGGTCAACGCGGGCGGCTTTGCGCAAAATCAGGCTCTGCGCGATAAATACATGCCCGGCACCCACGCTGCATGGTCAAATACGCCTCCGGGAGACACCGGCGACATGATCGGGGAGATTGAGCGGGTTGGCGGGGTGATGGCGCAGATGGACCAGATGGTTGGCTATCAAACCACGCGGCCGCCAGACTTTGCCGCCCAGTTCGTCAAGCCAGCCGGCCAAAGCCTCACCGGGAGGCCAGGCGCGATTCTGGTCGATCCATCGGGAAAGCGTTATCTGAATGAGGGTGGGTCCTACGAACTGTTCTGCGAAACCATGCTCAAACACCAGGCCGTGCCAAGCTGGGCGGTGTTCAGCCAGACCTATGCCAATGACTATCTAGTCGCAGGCAAATGGGTGGGGAAAGCCAAAAAGCCTGCGGGCTGGGTGGAAAACGGTTACCTCAAGGTGGCTGACACCATCGAAGCGCTGGCGGTAAAGATCAATGTCGATCCGTTGGCCTTGCGCGCGACCATTGGTCGCTGGAACACCTTTGTCGACAAGGGCGTCGATGAGGATTTTGGTCGCGGCACCCGCGAATATGACAAATGGCTGGGCGATCCATTTCATGGTCCGAACCCCGCGCTCGGCCGGATCGACAAGGCACCGTTCTATGCAGTCGATATGGTTCCGGCGGACGTCAGCACCTATGGTGGCGCGCTGATTGATGCCAGCGCGCGGGTGATTAAGGCTGACGGCGCGCCGATCCCTGGCCTCTATGCCTGCGGCGTTTCAACGGCATCGATCATGGGCGGTGTTTACCCGGGAGCTGGCGCGAGTATCGGCCCGTCAATGACATTTGGCTACATCGCGGCAAAGCACGCAGCGGGGATCGATAACAGCATTTAGGATCAGTTGATCGCTTGCGGCGGCGGCGCTTCGGTTCGCGCCGTCTCGCGCACCCATTCGGGGAAAGCCGCCTCTCCCCATTCGAGGGTGCGAAATGTGTTGAGAAACACATCGAGCACCGCGCGCACGGCTTCATCGCTAAGGACCATGTGGGCATCGATGGTCAGATCATCGGTCATTGTCCATTGCAGGCCTTCAGGATGCTCATTGAGGTGAACGGTCTGGCAAAGCCACGGTTGCACTTCCACCACGGGCTGGATCGAGGGCAGCGGATTTTCTGCGCGGTCAATGCGCAACTGTTCCTGATTCATCGACAGCAGGATGTCTTTTGGCAGCCCCGTCTGCACGTTCTTTTCCGCATGGGCGGCAAGCGGTGGCACGAAACGGTCAGCCAGCCGCCTTGTGTACCAGATCGCCTGGTAGGCCCCTGTCACGTCAACCGCATCGAGCCGGATGCGGTCTTGCGTGAAATCGGCGGTCATGGTGAAAGTCTGGATGATGAAACTGGACTTGTTCAAGGCAGGTTCCGGTCGGGTTGGGGGCAGCCCCTTCCTTGCCGAAGAACCGGCGGATTTCAAGCCGACCGGAACGCTACTGATCGCGCCCACGCGCTTAAAGATGCTTTCGCCGGTTGGGCGCACCGGGTAGCTTTGGCGTCATGGGAGCGAGACTTTCGGTTATTGATGGCGGCCCGCTTAGCGACGAACCGCTGATGGGCGCGCTGACGATTGGTGGATATTTGCGCGAGGTTGCCGCTCTTTTTGGCCCGGCGGAAGCACTGGTGATGCGGACGGGCACTGGCCGTATCTCGTGGTCTTACGATGATCTTCTCGCCCATTCGATCGCCGTCGCCAAGGCACTGGTGGCGAGCGGGGCGGGGAAGGGCACGCGGGTTGGCATCCTGATGACCAACCGGCCGGAGTTCCTGTCCGCACTGTTCGGTGCGGCGCTGGCGGGGGCGGTGCCAGTAGCTTTGAGCACCTTTTCGACCTTGCCCGAACTCGATCACCTGCTGAGCGCCTCGCAGATTTCGGTATTGTTGTTTGAACGCCAGGTTCTGGGCAAAGATTTCGGCGCGATGCTGGCGGAGCTTGAGCTGGCGATTGGTGAAGCGCCGCTTTTTTCTGAGAAATTTCCGTTCCTTCGGCAGATTGTTGGGATTGGCGATTCGGGAAAAAATTGGGATCAGTTTCTCGCGACTGGCCTGCCCATTTCCGATATGCAGGTCCTTGCACGCGCGGATGCCGTTAATCCCAGCGATCCGGGAGGCATTTTCTTCTCCTCTGGCACCACCAGCCTGCCCAAGGGCATCGCCCATTCGCAGCGCGCCTTTGCCATCCAGTGGTGGCGCTGGCCGCGGGTATTCGCCATACGCGAGCCGGTGCGGTCTTGGACCGTGAACGGCTTTTTTTGGTCTGGCAACGTCTCGATGATCGTCGGCATTGCGCTGTCGAGCGGGGGCGCGATAATATTGCAACGATGGTTTGAAGAAGCCGAGGCGCTCGATCTGATTGGGGCGGAGGCGATAACCTTCATGGCCGGCCGGCCGCACCAGTGGGCTCGGCTTGAGGCGGCAGCAGGTTGGACGCAGGCAGACCTCTCAACCCTCAAATATGTCACGCGCGGCGAAATCCTCAAGCGGCACCCGACGGCACTATTTGAATGGAAAGAACCGATGTCGTTCGGCACAACCGAGACGATGACGATTTGCACCTCGTTTGGCCGCGATGTGGCGGCGGAATACTACCAGGGCAGCTGCGGTCCGCCGTTGCCGGGCAATGTGCTGAAGATCGTCGATCCGCTTACCGGTGCGCCGGTGCCGATCGGCCAGCGCGGCGAAATGTG
>JANNZB010000105.1:0-5021 GCA_031410395.1 Novosphingobium sp. | reverse complement strand
GCTGATCCTGTGGCTGACCGCGCTCGGCATTCGCAAACGCGCGATGACACCGGGAGCCTGGTCGCTCAAAGCCTGGACTTCGGCGCATGTTTATCTCGGGCTTTCGCTGGTAATTGTCGCCACGCTGCACACCGGTTTTCGCTTTGGCTGTAACGTCCACACACTGGCCTATGCTCTGATGATGCTGGTGATTGTTTCGGGGCTGTTCGGGGTGATCGCCTATGCAAGACTGCCCACCGCGCTGAGCGCCAATCGCGGCGACACCACCGAGCCTCAGATGATCGAGGCGGTCCACGCGATTGACCGCCAGCTTGAACTTGCCGCGCAACCGCTGAGCCGCAGCCAGACCGATCTGGTGATCGCCGCGATGGCGCAGGATAGTTTTGGCGGTAGCATCGTGGCGCGACTTTCTGGCCACTATCCGCGTTGTGCCACCCGCGTTGGGATCGAAGGGCTGGCAGCTGTCAGCCCCGAGGCAGAGAAGGTCGAAGTGCTGCTGATCCGCCGGGAAGCCGCGCTGATCCGCCTTCGCCGCCATTTGCGGCTGCGCGGACTGCTAGAGGGCTGGCTTTGGGTGCATGTTCCGGCGACGGTGGCGCTTCTGGCAGCGCTGACGGCGCATGTCATAGCCGAATTCTACTACTGGTAGGCGGCAGTGGTGTTTCGCATCAGGCAGATCGATGTGACCGCCACCGGCCGCGAGATCGTGCGCGAGCGGCTGGTGGAACAGCCACGCCTGACGATTGGCCGTGCGGCGGAAAATGATCTGCACCTGCCCGATTTGGCGCTCGATCCTATCCATGCCGAGGTGGTCGATGCGGGCGCTGGCCGGATCGCGATCAAGGCGCTCAGCCCGCTCGCCTTCACCCTCGATGGCGAGGGCACCCGCGCGGCCAGCCTTTCAGCACGCGACGGCGGCGAGCTTGGCTTTGGCGGCACGCGGATAACGCTTTCCGAAGAGGACGGCGTGCCGGTGCTCACGCTGCGCGCGGTTGTGGGCCTTGAACACACCGATCAAGCGGCGGGGTTTTCCGTCGCCAGCCTGCTCCCCGGTCGCCGCCGGATGGGCTGGATTGCCGCGCTGCTGATCCTCGGGTTTCTGCTGGCGCTGCCGATTGCCACGCATATGCTGCGCGGGCCGCCGCCAGGTGCATCAGTGATTGGCGATGATCTCTGGAGCCCCGGCAAACTCAGCCTCGGCCATCACAAGCTCGAAGGGAAATGCGAGACGTGTCACGTCAAAGGCTTCGTCGCGGTGCGTGGTGAAACTTGCCGGTCGTGTCACAAGGAAACCCACGATCACGCCGCGCCAAACCTGCTGGCGGATGCGCGCGGACAAGTGCCGCTGGGGCGTGCCATGCTCAACCGGGTTTCCGCCGCCTTCAATCGCCCCGGCCCCGGTGCCTGTAGCGATTGCCACGTCCAGCACGAGGGCCCAGACAAAACGCCGCCGGTGCGGCAGGCGTTCTGCGCTGATTGCCACAAGGGTTTGACAGACAACCTGCCCGCCACCACGCTCGGCAATGCGGGCGATTTTGGCACTTTGCATCCGCAATTCAAGGCCTCCGTGGTAACCAACGCCGATGCCCGCAGCCGCAACCGGCTGTCGCTCGATGCGCACCCGCGTGAGGATAACGGCCTGACTTTCCCGCACCGGCTGCACCTCAGTCCGCTCGGCGGCGCAGCGCGGATGGCGGTCTCGCTGGGCGGCGGCTCCGGCTATGGCAAGGCGCTCACCTGCGCCAACTGCCACCGTGCCAGCGATGACGGTGTGCGGTTCAAACCCATCGAGATGGAGCGTGATTGCGGTGCCTGCCACAGCCTCGCCTATGATAAAATCGGCAGCACCGTGCGCACCCTGCACCACGGCGATGTGGCGCAGGCCTTGGCTGATCTTTCGACCTATCGCGGAGCCATGCCGCTCACCCGGCGGCAGCGCCCCGGCGCTTTCAGCGATGGCGGGATTTATCACGCCAGCTTCAGCGCGCCGCCAGTGCCGATGACTGCCTTCGCCAAAAACGGCGTTTGCGGCACTTGCCACACTGCCGAAATGCGCGGCGGGCGGCTAGCGGTGCGGCGGGTGACCTTACCCGGCCGCTTCATGGGCCACGGCTGGTTCGATCACCGCGCCCACCGCCAAAGCAAATGCAGCGATTGCCACGCCGCCTCAGGTTCAAGCGTATCAAGCGACCTGCTGCTGCCGGGGATCAAAACCTGCCGCACCTGCCACGCGGGCGAGGATGTTTCAGACCGAAAAATGGTTCCCTCCGGCTGTGCACTTTGCCACAGCTATCATCCCGCCGATGCGCCATTGCAGCGCAATGCCAAGACCCGGATTGTGCGTGAGGGAGGCTGAACCCATGCTGATTGCCCAGACAACCGACCTCCACATCGGCTTTCACCGCGACGCGCCGGTTGACCTCAATCTGGAGCGATTCCGCCAAGTGCTTGACCGGCTGAAGCGCGGCCCCGACCGCCCCGATATGCTGCTGCTGACCGGCGACATTACCGAGCACGGCGATGCGGAGAGCTTTGCTGCGCTGGCGGGGGTGCTGGAGGACTGCCCATTCCCCGTCTGGCCCATTCCCGGCAATCACGATAACCGCGCCGCGCTCGCCGCCGCTTTCCCGCAGGTGACGCAGGAGGGTGGATTTATACACTACGCGATCGATGCGGGTACTTTCAGGATCGTTATGCTCGATACATTGGAAGAAGGCCGCCACGGCGGTGCGCTCTGTTCTGCGCGGGCAGTCTGGCTTTCAGCAGAACTTGCCGCTAACCCCGATGTGCCGACTCTCGTCGCGCTTCACCACCCGCCTGTGGGCGTAGGAATTGGCTGGATGGACCCGCACCCCGCCGCGCCGTGGATTGCTCGGCTTGGCGCGGCGATTGCAGGCCATTCCCAAGTCCGCGCGCTGATCTGCGGCCATGTCCACCGGCCCGTTGCGACGATATTTGCCGGGGTGCCGTTGATTGTCTGTCCGTCATCATCCGCCGGGCTGGCGCTCAACCTTTCGCCGATTGATCCGGCCAAAGCGGATGGCCGGGCGATGCTGGTGGATGATCTGCCGGGCTTTGCTCTGCACCGCTGGGACGGGCAGAACCTGTCGAGCCATTTCGGCTATGCCCCCGACGCGAGAGCGGTGGCGCGCTATGATGCCAATTTCCAGAAGCTGGTTGCGCATCTGGCTGAGGAGCGAGGTTAGCCCCCCTTACTTCCCCACTACCCCGCGCCAATCCTTCATATCAACATCATCGCTCACCATCCACGGCGCGCGGTTGCGGTTGAGGAACAGTTTTTCCATCTCGGGCCGATTGAACGGCCGCGAACCCAGCCGCCCGAACACCGCAATCTGCCCGCCGGTTTCATCAACTGCGCGGTCGCGATCGATCCCCTTGGACAGCGCCAGTGCCGGGCTTGGCGTGCGTGCCCAGGCGATCAGCTCAGGCTTTGGCGGGGGCGAAAAACCGTAGAAATTGCGCTGGCTATCGGGCGACGTCAGTTGCAGCACCTTGAGGCCATTGCGGCCATCGGCGACATAGGCGAAAAGCGAGGCGTTGGTTGATCCGACGATCACGTCCTCGGCATCATTGAGCGTTTCCCCAAGCGTTACCCGGTCGTAAATCTTTGGTGCTTCGGGCCGCGTCACATTGACGATCACCAGCCCCTCACCCTTGGCCGCGACATAGGCGTAGGTGCGCGCGACATAAATCCGCCGCGCATCGGCCAGCGGAACCGTCCCTGAAGCTACTGCCACCGGATCGAGCAGCCGAGTGACATCAAACAGCTTCAGGCCTTCCTTGTCAGTGACCCACAGATAACGGAACTGCACTGCCGAGGCCCGCGCATCGACCAGCGGCAGCACTGTTGCGAGCCTCGGGGAGAGCGGATCGCGCAGATCAACCACCACCAGCCCGGCATCGGCAGCAATGAAGGCCGCCTCCCCCGCGAGAGTGATATGCCGCGCACCCTTGAGCACATTGTCGGGGTTCCACGTCACCGCCCGCTTCAGCTTGTTGTTGCGGAACTCGCCATCGGCCAGCGTCTCGACATTCGCGAGGATCAGCCCTTCCCCGCTGTCGGTGATTGCCACGTAGGAATAGATCGGCAGGAATGGCTGCTCCTGATTGATCTCGCGCATCACCGCCGTGTTGCGCTGCGGGTTGATCGGCTGGCCAGTCGGGATAGCCATGCAGGTAGCATTGGTGCTGGCGATGTGGAGGTTCTGCCCGAGTTTTGAGAACGGCGCGGAAATGATCGGCTGCGACACGCCCTTGTTGGCGACCGAGGCCACGTCATAGGCGCGAAAGCCGCCCCGCCCTTCCGCCACGAACAGATATTCTCCGCGCAGTTGCAGACACCCCACGCGGTCCGCCGTGCCATGAACCGGATTGCGGAACTCCTCCAGAGGATCGGTTTCGCCCAATAGCTTGCCATTCAAGGTCTTGCCGCGCGTCCATTCCTTCAATTCGCGCCCGTTCTGTTCAACGTGCAGCCGGTAATAGTCCGGATAAGCGTATTTCTGGAGGAAGGAGCCGATCACCGTCTGCGGTTCGCTCCATTCACTCACCCGAACCGCCTCGATCCCGCCTTCAAGGCCGGTGAAGGCGTGCAGCCCAACGAAGTTCACATAATTGGTCCCGAGCAGCATCAATTGCGCCATGATGGCGTTGTTATCGCGCGACTTGGCGAGGTGGCAGTCCGAGCATTGCTTGGTCTCGGTGGTGCGCACCGTATGTGGGAAATGCGGTGCGAAGGCCTGGCTGGAAAAACCGATCGAACTTATCGGCGGTTGCTGGACGTAAATCCGCTCACGGTTGGCATTGGTTGAGGACAGCACAAGCGCCGAGGTTGACCGCACCGGGGCGATCGCATTGCCCTTGGTGGTCTGGTGAATGCCAAGCTGGAACATATCATCACGCGCAACCTGCGGGTTGTAAGAGGCGAAATTGCGCGTCTCCTCGCCCTCATAATGATGCGAGGCGGTTTTCCAGTTGGCCTCGATCGGCAAATGGCAACC
>JANNZB010000104.1:0-1615 GCA_031410395.1 Novosphingobium sp. | reverse complement strand
GCTGGCCTGCCCGCCTATGAGATCAGCAATCACGCGCGGCCCGGCGAACAGAGCCGTCACAACCTTGCCTATTGGCAATACAAGGACACGCTAGGCGTCGGCCCGGGTGCCCATGCCCGGCGCTGCGGGGTAGCTGTGGTGCGGCACAAGAAGCCGGAAAACTGGCTGGCGTCTGTCGCGAGCCATGGCCACGGCATCGCTGAATCGCGCCGACTTGGACGCCGCGAGAAGGCCTCGGAAGCCATGCTGATGGGGCTGCGTCTGACCGATGGGCTGGACCTTGCGGAACTGTCCGCGCGGTTTGGCCTCCCGCAAAATAGCCTTTGCGATCCGGTGCGGTTTGCGTTTTATCAGACGCAGGGGCTGTGCTGGCGGCAAGACACGCGGATTGGAGTAAGCGAGACCGGGATGCCGCTGCTCGATGGCTTGCTGGGGGAATTGGTACCTGCGGAGTTGGTTGAAGGATGACCGATTCCCATCTTCTAAACCAATGGCAGACTTATCTGGCCGATAATCGCCGCCGTTCGCCCCATACCGTGCGCGCCTATATCGCCACAGCAGGGCGCTTGCTTGAGGAAACGGACGCAGCCAATTGGCCCGCGCTCGCCCGGCTCGATTCTGTGGCGCTGCGCAACCAGTTGGCTCGCCGCCGCGCCGAGGGGATCGGCAATGTCTCTGCCGCACGCGAGCTTTCGGCGCTAAAGTCCTTCATCGCCTTCGCCCGCGAACAGGCGGGACTGCCTGACCCATCCCCCCCTCGCCTGCGCGGCCCGCGTATCAAGAAGGGCCTGCCCCGCCCCGTCACGCCCGACGAGGCGGTCAACCTCGCCGCCACCGTGAATGTTGATGCTGCTGAGGAATGGATCGGAGCACGCGACCGGGCGGTGCTGCTGCTGCTCTATGGCGCAGGGATGCGGATTGCTGAGGCATTGTCGCTCACTGGCGCGGCGCTGCCCCTTAGCGAAACGATCACCGTCACCGGAAAGGGCAACAAACAACGTGTGGTCCCGCTGCTGCCACTGGTGCGCGAGGCGGTGACAGATTACCTCGCCAAGTGCCCCTACCCCGTGGCGAAGGATCAGCCACTGTTCCGAGGCGCACGCGGCGGGGCGCTGTCTGCGGGCATTGTGCAAAAAGCCATGGCCCGCGCCCGCATCGCGCTTGGACTTCCGGCGAGCGCCACCCCGCACGCGCTACGCCATTCTTTCGCCACGCACCTGCTCAGCGCCGGGGCAGATCTGCGCAGCTTGCAGGAACTGCTCGGCCACGCCAGTTTGGGTTCGACACAAATCTACACCCGCGTCGATGCTGCCATGCTGCTCGACGTTTACCGCAACGCCCACCCTCGCGAACAGGACCGCCCATGACCACGCGCATCATCCTCAATGTCCTCGGCTCGGATCGTCCGGGCCTTACACAAGCGCTCGCTGATACGGTGCTGGCGGCGGGTGGCAATTGGCTGGAGAGCCATCTTTCGCGGCTCGGCGGCAAATATGTGGGATCGGTACTGGTTGAACTTGAAGCCGTTGGGCTTGCGGCGCTCGAGCAAGCGGTTCGCAAGGTCGATGCGAGCGGGCTGCAGGTATCGATTATTTTTGCCGGGGATGAGCCGCAC